>DATNJO010000946.1:0-2337 GCA_035603895.1 Pyrinomonadaceae bacterium | reverse complement strand
GAGCGGGAGCGCTCAAGATGACTGTGCCAGTCGAGGTGGCCGGCGCTGTTATCCTGGTTGGATTCAAGGTCAGGTTCAACAACTCGACCTTCTCCTCTGGCAAAACCGTGGCGATAACCATGTTTGAAAAGCCTGATTGATTGCCAGCCGCGTCAACGGCCGCCACTGTGTAAGTATGAGTTCCCAACTGACCTGAATCAGAAAACTTCGTTCCCGTTAGGGTGGCGATCGGCGTTGCGCCGTTGTCGCGAAAGACTCGGTAACCGGTGACGCCAACGTCGTCAGTTGAAGCGCTCCAGGAAAGATTGATCACACTCGCATCGACCGTTGCGGTAAGACCTGAAGGCGCGCTCGGCGGCGTAACGTCTTTCGGTGGCGCTGAAACAGTCGTTGCGGAAACTGTATCTGATAAAGCAGAGCGATTGCCAGCCGCGTCGAATGCCAACACTGCATAGCTGTGTGTTGAATCCGGCGCGAGGCCAGTGTCACTAAACTTTGTTCCGCTGGTTGTGCCGATTGCAGTCGCGCCGCCATCACGAAAGACTTCATAGCCGGTAACACCGACGTTGTCTGCCGCGGCGTTCCATGAAAGATCGATCGTGGATGAACTTGTCGCGGTCGCAACAAGCCCGGCGGGCGCTGTTGGTGGTAACTCATCGATCGCCGGTGAGACGTCGTTACGATAGCGCGCCAGCGATAGATCGAAATTGCTGCGAAAGGCGCGTCCTGCCGCCACGATCTTCCCGTCAGCTTGAAGGGCCACAGCCTGTGCGTGATCGGTTCCGCCGGCGAAGTCGGTTGTAATCGCGCCGCCGGTGCCGAAACTCGTATCGATGCTGCCGTCGGAGTTGTAGCGTCGCACGGCAAAGTCGGGCGGCGTCGCAAAGGTCTTGAACGCTGCTCCGGAGACGATGATCTTGCCGTCAGGCGCGAGAACCAGAGCGTTAGCCTGCTCGGTTGCGCTATCAGCAAAAGGAACTGAGCTTTCTCCGCCGATACCGAAGCTGGAATCAAGACTTCCGTCTGAGTTGTAACGCGCGACAGCAAAGTCAGTCGCAACTGGTCTCGTAGCGGTGTCTGAAGCTGTTCCCGCGACGACGAATCTGCCGTCCGGCTGAAGCACAACACCATTCGCTTTGGCGCCCAAGTCGAAGAAGCTGGTGATCTGTTTACCACCGCTGGCGAAACCAAAGTCAGTAGTACCGTCAGGATTAATGCGCGTCAGCGCGAATCCGATATCCGTATTGAAGTTATCGTAAGAAGCGCTGCCGACGACGATAATCTTGCCGTCCGGTTGAAGGACCGCAGCGTTTGCTTGATCGAAACTTCCAAAGAAATCAAAAACGACTTTACCGGCGTCGCCGAAACTCGCATCGAGACTGCCGTTTGCGTTGTAGCGCGCCAGTGCGAAGTCGAGACCGCTGTTTGGAACTCGTGGATTGAAGTCTGCCGTTCCGGCGACAACGATCTTGCCGTCGGGCTGGACCATAATCGCGCTCGCAGCGGCAAACGTGCCGCCAAAGCTTGTGGTCAACGAACCGCCATTGCCGAAACCGGGATCGAGGCGGCCATCGCTCGTGTAACGGGCGAGCGCAAATACGCGCGGCGTGCCGCCATTGCCGGCCAGTTGTGCAACACCTGCGACAACGATCTTGCCGTCGGGTTGAATTACGACGGCGTTGATCTGGTCCACGTTGCGAAAGAAGTCGGTCGTGATCTTTCCGTTGTTTCCAAACCTCTTGTCGAGCGAACCGTTGGCGGTGTAGCGGGCAACGATGAAGTCTTCGACCGTCTTCGCGCTGCTGAAACTCGAACCGGCGGCGACAATCTTGCCGTCAGGTTGAATGGCCACGGCGTTAGCTCGATCGATGTTTCCCGAAAAGTCTGTTCTAACTAATCCGCCTGAACCAAAGGCCGGATCCAAATTGCTGGTCGCAGCCTGTCCAAAAACTCCGGTCGCCGTTATCAATGCGACGGCGATCGCGACCGCGAATGTGCGCATAAGTTGAAAAGCTGATTTTCCCATTCTCGTTATTCCTCTCCGCCGGGTTCTCTACGTTTTGTTAAATCGGTGTCGAGGGAGGATCGATGAGAGCAGAAGGGTTGTGGCCCTTCTGCTCCCAAGTGGTTATTTGCAACTATGGCCTGAGAACGTTCAGGACTGCGGTCCTTCCGGTTCCGGCAAGAGTCGCGGTGATGGTGACCGGGTTCTGGCCTCCACCGAGTTGACCCGTGAGGGTCGTGATGGTGAAGGTCCGCGAAGTTTGTCCGGCCAGCACTGTTACTGTTTGCGGTACGGTGGCTTTCCTCGTCTCACTGCTTCGCAGCGTGATAGTG
>DATNJO010000945.1:0-6345 GCA_035603895.1 Pyrinomonadaceae bacterium | reverse complement strand
CTACGAGGGTGAACAGCGATTCAATCTGGTGGTCCGGTTTGCTGAAGAAACCAGCAAAGACCTTGAGTCAATAAAGAATGTGCTCGTGTCCGCGCCGAATGGTGGGCGGATTCCGTTGTTTCAACTTGCGGACATAAGGCTCGTTGAAGGTCCGGCTCAAATCTCGCGCGAAGATACACGGCGTCGAATCGGTGTCGAGCTAAACGTTCGCGGTCGAGATATCGGCAGCTTCGTGCAAGAAGCGCAAACGGTTGTTGGCCGTGAAGTGAATCTACCGCCTGGTTACTACCTCACGTGGGGAGGAACATTCGAAAATCTCGAACGTGCATCTTCGCGATTGTTGGTCGTGGTCCCGTTGGCACTGTTCCTCATATTCGTGTTGCTGTACACGACGTTCGGATCAGCGCGACAAGCTCTGCTCATCTATACGGGAATTCCTTTTGCTGTTGTTGGTGGAATCTTCGCGTTGTTGCTACGGGGTATGCCGTTCTCAATTTCCGCGGGCGTGGGCTTCATAGCACTGTTTGGAGTTGCCGTGCTCAACGGTGTGGTGATGGTCAGTTACATCAACAAACTTCGCGCGGAAGGTAAATCGATCGCTGATGCTGTGCGGGAAGGAGCGGAAACCCGCTTACGGCCTGTGCTGATGACCGCGTTAGTGGCAAGCCTGGGTTTCATTCCGATGGCGATCGCCACCTCCGCGGGCGCGGAAGTGCAACGTCCATTGGCGACGGTTGTGATTGGAGGCTTGATTACGTCGACAGTGTTGACGCTGCTGATCCTGCCGACACTTTACGGTTGGTTTGAGAAGGAGACGGGCGCCGGTGCTTGAAGCATCTCTCCGGCTGCTGCTTTTTCCAGGCAGGAGCGACACAAACAGTCGCGATATTTGCTGCGCAGCTCCGCTCTGGTCTCGTCGCTCAACTTAAGCTCTGTGCACCAGCAACCGCTTGCAAGGTTGATCTCGCAAGCGAAAGACTGTCCACATGCTTCGCAGGTGCGTGCTCTTTTCAGAACGGGCAACATCTTGGTAATTATCTTTGGAAGCATTTCGATCAATTTGAGAAACTTGACTCTAATTATGCGGTGTGTTGCTGTCAAGGGTTTTACATTCACAACAGGCGGATCAGGCAAGGAGCGGCGGACTTGAAACAAGTGTTGATGTCCTGGAGCGGCGGTAAAGATAGTTGTTTGGCCCTGTATGAAGTTCAACAGTCACCCGAATATCAAGTCGCTGCGCTGCTGACGACGATCACTGAGGATTACGATCGCATCAGTATGCACGGCGTGCGGCGTGAATTACTGGAACGGCAAGTAGCCGCTTTGGGCTTATCGCTTGAGCAAATTGTGATAACCAGGGGCGCTACCAACGAAGAGTACGAGAGGAAATTTATCGGGGCCTGCGCCAGTTATAAGGGAATAGACTCCATTATTTTCGGTGACCTGTTTCTCGAAGATATCAAACGCTATCGAGACGAATTGTTGGCCCGGCACAATCTACGCGGAATCTATCCGGTTTGGCGGAGGAACACGACCAAATTCATAAACACTTTTCTTGAGCTGGGCTTCAAAGCCATTGTTACTTGCGTAGATGCTACGGTGCTTGGCCCTGAGTTTGCCGGACGAGTAATTGACGAGAGTTTTGTCTCATCCCTACCCGCAGCGGTTGATCCATGTGGAGAGAATGGTGAATTTCATACCTTTGTCTTTGATGGCCCAAACTTCAACCAGCCAATAACATTCGGCAAGGGAGATGTTGTTTGTAGAGATGGATTTTGGGTCTGCGATCTATTGCCCGCGAAAATGGGATGATTTTTTTTACTTCCGAGGCGAAGGCGGGGGCGCTGCGTCGCGGTGGACCTGTTCCTGGAGCCGTGTAGCCCGGGACTCTGCTGACAGTTGCTGAAGGGTTGAATGGACCTGCAAGACGACATCTTTCAACTGATTGAGTTCTTGCGGGGTTTTCTTTTCGGCCAAAATGGCGGCCGCAATTTCGCTGCTGAGTTCGTTTGATATAGCCATTGTTCTTGGTTTTTGAAGAGGGCCATATCGTAACCCGCGGCTGTTACGCGTATGTTAATTTCATGTTAACTGCCGTTTTTATTAATCGGCAGCGATCATGACGTCGCTCGCTTTGATGACGGCATAAACCTCTTTACCGGATGCGAGGCCCAGCCCTTCAGCCGACTCTTTCGTGATTATTGAAACCACCTCGGTTCCGCCCGGCAGCTCGATAACTATCTCGGAGTTGACTGCCCCATGTTCCACGCTTTTGACCTTGCCCTGCAAAAGATTTCTCGCGCTTATTTTCATGACTCTCCTCCTGGAAGGTGATGATATTCGCCGGACCGGCTGATCTCAAACACTACCGAACTATCTGTCTTTTGCTGCGTTCCTCGCTGAATTGCGATTACCACCAAACAATAGTCGTATTAAACCGTATAATGCGTGGTTCTTATCGTTGACGAAACCGTCTGAAAGGATTATTACGATGAGCGAACTACTTACACCAATGCAGGCTGCACGGGTGGCTGGAGTCAGTTACCCGACGATTAAGCAATGGATCTACAAGGGCAAGGTCCACACGACCAAAACCGCCGGGGGACATTACCGGATCTCCCGCAGTGAAATCGAACGTGTTACCGGCCAGAACGTAGCCAAGCCAAAGCGAGGCAAGCCGGTTGGTCTGGATGCAATCAGTGGTCGCAACAAGTTGCTCGGTTCGGTAACTGAACTTCGTTTTGAAGGCTTGTTGGTCCAAGTGACGATTGATGTTGGAGGCCAGGAGATTACGTCGATCATCACCAGCGACGCGGCTCGAGCATTGGGGTTGAAAAAAGGAACATCCGTCTACGCCTTGATTAAGGCGACTGAAGTCATGGTGATTCGAGGTTGAATTATGCGGCTACTCTCATCTCTGACCTGCTGTTTGCTTATCCTCTGGTTCGCCGGCACGGCGTATCCTCAAGCGGCTAAATCCGAGCTGGTCGGAGAGGTGAGGGATCAAAATGGCGCACTGGTCCAGAACGCAAGAGTTACACTAACAGAGGTCGCCACCGATCAATCAGCTACTCAAGTCTCTTCGGATGGATCGTTCATCATGACGAACCTGAAGCCGGGAATCTATAACGTTAAAGTAGAGGCCGACGGGTTCAAACAATCTCTGCGTGAAGGTGTGCGACTCGCAACCGGAGAGCGCGTGCGCCTCGACGTCGTGCTCGATCCCGGAGCGGTTACCGAGTTGGTTACCGTGGTCCAGGATGCTACGTTGCTGAGAACTGAGAGTGGCGGTCTGGGGCAAGTTATCAGTAATCGAAAGATCGTGGATATCCCACTCAACGGCAGGAATTTTCTCTCGTTAGTTACGCTTTCCGCCGGAGTGGCCCAACCGCCTCCAACTACAGCCGGACCGTCATTCCCACGCATCAATGGCGGCCGTCCCCGAACGAACGAATATCTGTTCGATGGCATCTCTGTGTTGCAGCCTGAGCCCGGTCAGGTCGCTTTCTTTCCGATCGTCGAAGCCATTCAGGAATTCAAGGTCGAAGTTAACAGTCCTCCCGCTGAGTTCGGCCGCTTCAATGGCGGCGTTGTTAACCTGACAACGAAGTCGGGCACAAACGACTTTCACGGATCGGCTTTCGAGTTTTTGCGTAACGAAGCGTTGAATGCGCGCAACCTCTTTGCCCCTGCGACTGCTGCGAATCCAAACAAGCCGGTCTTCCGACGAAATCAGTTTGGCTTTGTCGCTGGCGGACCGGTAATAAAGGACAAGACATTCTTCTTTGGCGACTATCAAGGGACGCGACAAAGCATTGCGAGAGTTCGCATCTCCACCGTTCCCACGCTGGCCCAACGTCAGGGTAATTTCTCCTCCAGCCTCGGGGCGCTACTCTTTTTCCAGCCGAATGGCTCTATAGGAACTACGGTTACGGCGAACCCCGTGAACGTCGTCGCTACCAACGGCAACACGATTCAGGCGCGAGTGGGCCAGATCTTTCGTCCTTCGGATCATCGCGCCTACGCCGGCAATCTGATTCCTGCGAACACGTTCGATCCTGTGGCCGCGGAGTTGTTACAGCGTTACCCGCTCCCGACCAGCAGCGGTGCAGCAAACAATTTCACCCGAATCGGGACCGAAGACACCGATCAGGATCAGTTCGACATACGCCTCGATCATCGTTTCTCGCAGAACGACCAGCTCTACGGACGTTATTCATTTGCCAAGGATCTCACCGCCCCGGTTACGCCTCTCCCGGATGGCAGTGGAAACATTACGAGCGGCGTCACCGGACTAACAGACACTCGCGCGCATTCGTTCGCCGGAAACTACATTCACGTTTTCAATTCCCGCGTCCTGAACGAGCTACGGTTTGGTTACACGAGACGCTCGATCGATCGACAAGCGACGTCTCTTGACGCACCGCCGTCTGACAGTCTTCGTCTGCCCGGCATACCGACGAACGGCGCCTTCAACGAAACGCTCCCGACGTTCTCAATCGCCGGACTGCAACAGCTTGGACCATCGGCAAACACGGCATCTATTTTTCGCACCGACGTAACTCAGATCTTCGACGCCGTCTCGCTTCAGCGCGGCCGTCACTCGATCAAGTTTGGCCTTGACTGGCGCTGGGAGCGGCTCGACGTGATTCAACCGCCTTCGCCGACTGGTAATTTCAGTTTCAATTCCTTGTTCACTAACTCTCAAGCGATTCCCACAATTGGCTCAGCCTTGTCGGGTTTTACGGGCAACGCACTGGCAAGTTTTCTGCTCGGGCAGGTGCAAACGTTCTCGATTGATATTCAGGAAAAGGTCTTGCGGCCCCGCGCGAGTACAAAAGAGTTCTTCATACAGGACGACTTCAAGGCATCTTCTCGCCTGACCATTAACGCGGGTTTGCGTTACACGTTGAACTTTCCTTCAACTGACGCCGATAATCAGGGCGCTGTTTTCAATCTGCAAACTCAACAACTGGAGTTCCTGGGCGTTAATGGTTTCGATGAATCAGCAAGAAGACTACACAAGGGCGACTTTGGACCACGTCTCGGTATCGCGTATCGCTTTAACGACAAGACCGTGGTGCGCGCGGGCTACGGCGTTAGCTGGATCGAGCAAGCTGGCATCACCACGCCTTTCACGGTCCCGCAGTTTCCTTTCATCCAGGCGGTTTCTCAACGCACGCTCGATAACATCAATCCCGCATTTGTACTTGCAAATGGACCAAGCGTGGCGCCTCTTCCCATCACTCCCGATGCCGGATTGGGACAAGGAGTCTTCACCGTTGACCGCGATCTTGGCAGCGGCTATGCGCAACAGTGGAACTTTTCCGTGCAGCGCGAACTGACCAAGAACATGGTGGTCGAAGTCGCTTATGCCGGCTCCAAGATCACCCACGTCGGAATTCCCGACACCAACATCAACCAACTGACTGCCAGCCAACTCGCGCTCGGACCAGCGTTACTGACTCGCGTCGCCAATCCTTTCTTCGGCCAGATACCAAGATCGTCGAGCCTCGGCGATCCAACGATTCCTGTGGCGCAATTGCTCAAACCGTTTCCGCGGTTCACGAACGTGACCTTCTATCGAAATAACGTCGGTAACACTAACTACAACGCGCTGCAGGCGAAGCTGGAGCAGCGGTTCACCAGTGGACTCTCGTTCCTGGTCTCCTATACGAGATCGAAATTGATCGATGAAGCTTCGTCAGTGTTCGATGCGTCGATCCTGACTGGTCCAATCGCAAATTTCCCGGTTGCTGACAGCTTCAATCGAAAGTTGGAGCGCGACCTCTCAACCGGTGACATCCCGAATGTTTTCGTTGCCAGCTTCACGTACGACCTGCCGATCGGCAAGGGCAGAAGATTCAACCCCGGAGGAATTACGGGAACGATCTTGAGTGGTTGGGAATTTGCTGGTGTGATTCAGCTTCAGTCAGGGATACCTCTGGCCGTTACCCAAGTGACGAACTTCAACGCGTTTGCCGGTTTTGGCACGCAGCGTCCGAACCTGGTCATGGATCCAAACCTGCCATCGTCAGAACGGACAACCGCGCGGTTCTTCGACACGTCGGCCTTCTCGATCGCGCCACAGTTTACGCTCGGTAACAGTTCGCGAAACCCGGTACGTGGCCCACAGTATCGAAACGCCGACATCGCGTTAATCAAGCGCACTTACTTCGGCGAGAATCGCAACGTCGAGTTTCGTGCTGAAGCGTTTAATGTGACGAATACTCCGCCGCTGGGAGCGCCAGCGACAGTTGCGGGAGCGGCTGGCTTTGGTTCGATCACGTCGGCGGGCGACCCGCGCGTTCTTCAGTTTGGCTTGAAAGTGAATTTCTGATTTGT
>DATNJO010000944.1:0-15146 GCA_035603895.1 Pyrinomonadaceae bacterium | reverse complement strand
TGAATGGATGAACTACCAAGTAACTTGCTCGGTTTCCTGTTCGCACAAGGCGAAACAACCATTGCACACGCCTCGACCGGGTCCACGCTCATAAAACTCTTTTCAGTCTTGCTGCTGGTTGCCGCGAACGGCTTCTTTGTTGCCGCGGAGTTTGCGCTCGTAGGCGTTCGTTCGTCGCGAATCGAGACGCTTGCTGCGGCCGGGAGCCGCAACGCGAAACGGTTGTTGGAACTGCTCAAAAATCTCAACGCGTACCTTTCGGCGTGCCAACTCGGAATCACGCTCGCCTCGCTCGCTCTCGGCTGGATCGGTGAACCAGCCATCGCGCGGCTTTTGGAAGGCCCACTGGCCGGACGTGTTTCCGACTGGTGGCGACACTCGATAGCGTTTTTGATCGCGTTCTCGATCATCACGTCGTTGCATATCGTTCTCGGTGAACAAGCGCCGAAGCTGATGGGGCTGGCTCTCGCGGAAAAAGTTGCGCTGGCGATCGCGTTGCCGTTGCAACTGTTCTACAAGGTTTTCAGTTTGCCGATCCGCGCGCTCGATTGGGCGAGTGTGCGCACAGTGCAACTCGTAGGAATCAAAGCCACCGCCGAACACGCCTCGACCTACACCGAAGAAGAATTAAGACGACTGGTCGACATCTCGCGCGAGAGTGGACATCTGCGCGCCGAAGAACGGCGCTTGATTCATCGTGTGTTTGAGTTTTCCGATACGCTCGTGCGCGAGGCGATGGTGCCGCGAACCGAGATGGCGGCTATTCCCAATACCTGCTCGCTCAAAGAAATCACGAAAGCATTCGAGCAGCATCGCTATTCTCGTTTGCCTGTTTATCGCGAGTCGCTCGACGACGTGATCGGCTTCATTCACAGCAAAGACGTGATGCCGTACCTGTTGCATCCGGACAAGTTCAAACTTGAAGACGTGCTGCAACCGCCGCTTTACGTTGTTGACACCGCCCGGCTCGAACACGTCCTGCGGCAGATGCAGAAAGCAAAAATGCATTTTGGGTTTGTGGTTGACGAGCACGGCGGACTCGAAGGGGTTATCACGCTCGAAGACTTGCTGGAAGAGATCGTTGGCGACATTTCTGACGAACACGACGAAGAAGTAAACGAGCAGATCACTGAAGTCGACGAGCATACGTTTGTGCTGGCGGGCGGTTTGGCAGTGCGCGATCTGAATCGCCGTTTGAAAACTACCGTTCCGGAGTCGGAGTCGTACACCACGATCGGTGGTTTTCTGATGACTGAAGCGGGCCACGTATTAATGCCTGGCGAGGTGGTGACGTACGATGGCCTTGTTTTTCACGTCGAGCGCGTTGAGAAGCGCCGCGTGATGCGCGTTAAGCTGGAGATTCTGGAAACTAACGGAGAAGGGGAAGCAAAGGATGAGCTGGATCGAGCACGTTCAGGCGCGTGAAATTCTTGACTCGCGTGGTAATCCAACGGTCGAAGCGGAAGTTGTTTTGGAAGACGGTGAGATCGGACGCGCCGCGGTCCCTTCGGGCGCTTCGACGGGTGAGCACGAAGCCGTCGAACTACGCGACGGTGATGAGAAGCGATATGGCGGCAAGGGCGTGTTGAAGGCCGTTCACAACGTCAACGAAGTAATCGCTCCGGCGCTGGAAGGATACGACGCACTCGATCAAGCCGAAGTCGATCGGGCGCTGCTCGAACTCGACGGTACCGACAACAAGTCGCGACTCGGCGCGAATGCCTTGCTGGCCGTGTCACTCGCAACCGCACGTGCGGCCGCACTGCATCAGGAGTTGCCGCTTTATCGTTATCTCGGTGGTCCAAACTCGCGCACGTTGCCGGTGCCGATGATGAACATCATCAATGGCGGCGCGCACGCTGATAACAATGTCGACTTCCAGGAATTCATGGTTGTTCCTGTCGGCGCGCCGAGTTTTAGTGAAGCGTTGCGCGCCGGTGCGGAAGTTTTCCACGCGTTGAAGTCGGTGTTGAAGAAGAAAGGCTACGCGACGAGTGTGGGAGACGAAGGCGGCTTCGCGCCGAATCTGCGTTCGAACGAAGAAGCCATTGAAACGATTCTCGAGTCGATCAACAACGCGGGTTACAAAGCCGGAAGTGACTGCCTGCTCGCGCTCGATCCAGCGGCGAGTGAGTTTTACGACGGCACATCTTACGTCTTTAAAAAGAGCGACAAGCGTAAACTCACGAGCGAAGCGATGGTTGATTATTGGAAGAGCTGGTGCGACCAGTATCCGATCGTGTCCATCGAAGACGGTATGGCCGAAAACGATTGGGACGGTTGGAAACTGCTCACCGATAAGCTCGGCGACCGCGTGCAACTCGTCGGCGACGATCTCTTCGTCACCAACACGAAGTTTCTGCAAAAAGGAATCGATCTCGGTGTGGCCAATTCGATTCTGATCAAGGTCAACCAGATCGGCACGCTGACCGAAACACTCGATTGCATCGAACTCGCGCAACGAAACAAACGCACCGCGATCATCTCGCATCGTTCCGGTGAAACTGAAGATCCGTTCATCGCCGATCTCGCGGTCGCCACGAACGCGGGCCAGATAAAAACCGGCTCGCTCTCGCGCACCGATCGCATCGCAAAATACAATCAGTTGCTGCGAATCGAAGAAGATCTGCGCGACGCCTCACGCTATCCCGGACTCAAGGCATTTCATCAGATAGAGGTGAGGTTTGAGTAAAAAACGCGGTCCGCTTGCGCTGATCATTATCGACGGTTGGGGTTATTCTGCTGCGCGGGACGGCAACGCCATCGCTCTCGCTGCAACACCTTTCTACGACGAACTCTGTGAGAAATACCCGCAGACGTTGCTCGAAGCTCACGGTTCACGCGTTGGTCTTCCCGCCGGTGTGATGGGCAATTCTGAAGTGGGCCACCTGAACATCGGTTCCGGCCGTGTGATTCGCATGGACGTTTCGCTCGTCGATCACGAAATCGACACCGGCGAGTTTTACGATAACAAAGTTTTGGTCAGCGCCATCGAAGGCGCGCGCGATCGCGATAAAGCGTTGCATCTGATGGGACTGTGCTCGGACGGGCAGGTTCATTCATCGTTGACGCATCTCTACGCGTTGCTGAAGCTGGCGAAAGATCGGGGAATGCAGCGTGTTTACATCCACTGCTTTCTCGACGGACGCGACACGCCGCCGAGCTCAGCGGCTCACTACCTCGCGACGTTGCAGCAAAAGCTGACGACGATTGGTGTGGGCGAGATTGCCACGGTCGTCGGACGTTACTACGCGATGGACCGCGACAAGCGCTGGGAACGCACCAAGCGGGCTTACGATCTGCTGGTCCACGGTGTTGGCAGCGTATCAAAGGATCCGATTGCAGCGGTCAAAGAGTCGTACGAGCGCGGCGTGACTGACGAGTTTGTCGAACCTATCCTGATCGTACGTGAAACTGCCGAAGCAGTGGCCACGATCAAAGACGGCGACGCTGTGATCTTTTTCAACTTCCGTCCCGATCGCGCACGCCAACTCACGCGAACGCTCACCGTCTCAGGTTTCAACGAGTTCGACGTTTCAGATCGTCCGAAAGTCGACTTCGTCTGCTTCACGATGTACGACCAAACGTTCGATCTGCCGATTGCTTTTCCGCCGCGTCATCATCGCAACGTGCTCGCGGAAGTTTGGGGCGGGCTGCGCGTGCGCAACTTTCGTCTCGCCGAGACCGAGAAGTATGCGCACGTTACTTACTTTTTTAACGGCGGCGTCGAAAAGGAGTTTGCCTGCGAGCAGAGGTTGCTGGTTCCTTCGCCAAAGATCGCCACGTACGATCTGCAACCCGAAATGTCGGCGTTCAAAGTCACAGACAAGTTTCTGCGCGGGGTAGATGAAGGCGAGACGGACGTTTTCGTCGTTAACTTCGCCAACCCCGACATGGTCGGTCACACAGGTAAACTCGATAAGACGATCGAGGCGTGCCAGTACGTCGACACGTGCCTCGGTTGGATCACGAAACGCATCCGCGAGGCACACGGGACTACGATCATCACCGCCGATCACGGTAACGCCGAACAGATGATCGACCTGCTGACCGGAAGTCCGCACACAGCGCACACGACCAATCCGGTGCCGCTTCATCTGATCGACGAGGAGATGATTGGTGTGAAGTTGCGCGAAGGCGGCGCGCTCGAGGACGTTGCGCCCACGATGCTCGCCTTGCTCGGTTTGGACAAACCGGTTGAGATGACCGGACGGGATTTGCGGGAGACTTAGTCGTACGTGCAGTTTGATCCGCGCAACATACTCGTCATCGATTTTGGCCAGCTTGGCGACGTCGTTCTGAGTTTACCGGCGTTGCGTGCCATCCGCGGACGTTTCCCACACGCGCGAATCACGATTGCGGTCGGCAAACCCGCCGGCGAGATCGTCAGACTTTCCGGCTTTGCCGATGACGTGCTGGAAGTCGATCGCGTTGCGTTGCGTGATGGCGTGAAGCTGGTTTCGATCGGGCGGATTTTTAAGTTCGTCGGCGAAGTCCGCAAAGCGAAGTTTGACTTCGTCATCGATCTCCATAGCTTGTCCGAAACCAACCTGCTGGGATTTCTTTCCGGCGCGCCACGGCGACTGTATGCACGCCGCCCCGGGCGTTCGATCGACTATCTGGCGAACTTCCAACCCCGGCCACCGCGCGAAGCAAAGCAAGCTCACGCTGTCGACCGCTATCTTGACGTTATCAAGCCCCTCGGCATCGAGAACCCGCCGCGTCTGCCTACCCTCAAGACCGCTGCGGCGGCGGACAAGTCCGTCGAAGCTATCCTGAAAAAGGAAAAGGCCAACTCGGGAACGCTCCTGGTCGGCCTGTTTCCCGGCGCCGGACACGAGTCGCGCCGCTGGCCGCTGGAGCACTTCGCGGAAGTCGCCGATCATCTAATCCGGAACGAAAAAGTAAGGGTTATCGTCTTCGCCGGCCCGGAAGAGCGCCCGCTCATTCCCCAGATGCGGACGATGTTTCCCGCCAAAACCATCTTTCTCGATCGTCTAACGATTCCCCAGCTCCTATCCGCTCAGGCACGCCTAACCCTCTTTGTTTCCAACGACACCGGTCCTGCGCACACCGCCGCGGCCGTCGGAACACCGGTCGTCCTCATCATGGACAGGCCGACACCCAACACTTTTACGCCCGTCGGCGACCAGCACCGGCTGGTGGGCGCCGAGAAAATCACTCAGGTTTCGGTCCAGCAGGTTTACCAGGCCGCCCGGGAAGTTCTGGCCGCTAACCGTATTGATAAACTAAGTTCACTATAGACAAACATCGTTTAACTCCGCTAGTATGACTACGGCTCGGTAGAGTCGCGGGCGGAAAAAGGGGAGTTGACCGCCTGCCTTCACGACTAAATCTTTCCGAATTTAGCCTGCCTCAGCGAATTTAGGGAGAAAACAATGCTTAGAATGATTCGATTAACTAGCTTCATGCTTAGCCTGCTTGTCGCCGCGGCCGCGACAAACGCCCAGACGTCGTCCCAGACTGGCGTCACGGCTAAAGCCGGAAATGCCCCCGCAGTAACCGCCGCGGTCGAAAGCGATCGCTCCAGAGATGGTCTAACCGGCCCGGTGCGGCGCGTGCGCACGGAGATCGCCAAGCTTTCATCGGCTGACGGCAAACTCGCTGAAAGCAAACACGTGCTGGTGGAAATCGTGGCCTACGACATCAAGGGCAACAAGGTTGAGAACCAGTATTTCCCGATTGCCGGCGCCACGCTGACCGGTAAGGAAGTCTACAAGTACGACGAGAAGGGAAACATCAGCGAGATGACCCTGCTCAACCCGGACGGCACGTTGTTGAGCAAGGAAACCTACAAGTATGAGTTCGATTTCGCCGGCAACTGGAACAAGATGACCACTTCAGTGGCGGTCGTCGATAGCCGCGGCATCACCTTTGAGCCGACGGAAATCACGTATCGCAACATCATGTACTACCTCGATGAGAACATGGTGAAGATGGTCCAGCCTGGCGCACCGGCCACGAACGCCGCGCCAGCGCCGCAACCGGTTGCTCCGGCTCCTGCAAACAACGCTGCGAATAACGCCGCAAAGACGACCCCCGATCCGAAAGCAAACGCCAACAAAGGTCGCGAAAACGCAAAAACAGCTACCGATCTACCGTCTGCTTCAAACGCAGCTACCAATCTCTCGGCTGCGCCGCTCGATGTGAAGTCGCCGGCAGTCAGCTCGAATCAGGCTGTGCCGATGGTCAAGCTCGACTCCGAACCCCCGCCGACCCCGGCTCCGCGTCCGATTCTGAAGCCTGTCTCCGGCGGCGTGTTGAACGGTACCGCGCTTTCGCTGCCGCCTCCGATGTATCCGGAAGCTGCGAAGCGAAGCAGGACCTCGGGCGTTGTGACCGTCGACGTCATTCTCGACGAAACGGGTAAGGTCGTTTCAGCGACTGCGTCAAGTGGTCCAACCATGCTGCGCGACGCGGCGATACAGGCGGCTCTCAAGGCCAGGTTCTCTCCCACAAAACTTTCTGGCCAGCCCGTGAAGGTTTCCGGCGTGATCAACTACAAGTTTGCGCTGGTTAATTAACCTGCCTTTAGGCGGCGCGCCGGAGACGTCTGGCGCGCCTCTCCCCCTTGTTTCCAACCTTGATCTTTTTTGTCTTCTTCTAGAAGGGACTAAGTTCTCATGGCACTAACTGGACACCTCAGTGATCTTTCACTCTCGGAGTTAATCGAGTTTTTCTGCAATCAGCGCAAGAGCGGACGTCTGAAAGTTTTGTATCCGCAGGGCGCGGGTTTTTTCTACCTGCAATCGGGTTCGGTTGTCGACGCGCGCATCGGAGTGCTGCACGGGATCGACGCCGTTTACTACGCGCTGACGCTGCCGAATGCGGAGTTTGAATTTCAGGTTGACGCTCAGACAGGAAATCGGACCATCAATCAACCGTGGACGCAGGTCGTGTTGGAAGGCTTGCGCCGGTTGGACGAGAGCATTCCGCCGGGTACCGCGTTTCCGCCCGATTATGTTTACGAGCCTGATGAACTTCAGCCAACAGAGAACAAGTCCGAAACGAGTGAAGAGGTCGAGAAGTCATTTACGCCGGCGTTTCTCGGAATGGGTAAAGAGTCGATCAATCGCCGCAAGCCGGTATTCATCGGTGCGGCGGTGGTAGCGGTGTTGGCGAGTGTTGCAGTGATTGGTGTTCCGGCCGGCTGGTACAGCACGAAGAAAGCCGAGGCAGCGACTGAAGCTGTAAGTCAGCCAGCCCCGGCACAGACCGCACAGACCGAGGCACCAGCACAGCCCGAACCCGTCGCCACAGAGACAGCGCCGGCTACTGAAGATCCGGGCGATCTGGCAGCGAAACGTCAACGTGAGAAAGAGCGTCGCGCGCGTGAAGCGAAAGCCGCTGAGACGAATCCGGCAGTTGCGACTGCGCCGGCAGCTCCGGCAGCAGATGCAGCGAAGCCGGGTGCGAAGCGAGTGGTTGTGACTGTCACTTACGATGAATCGGGAAGAGTGACGCAGGCTTCCGGTGGCGATGCAAACGCGCTGCGAATTGCGAGACAAAAACGTTTTCCCGCAGGCAAGGCTGGTTCAGCGACGATTTCGATTCCGATCAACTAGTTGACAGGATTTACATGATTGAAATCTTGTTAATTTTGAATCCTGTCTACCTAACTAGCTAAACCGAGGATCAGCAACAATCCGCGCTTCAAGCCCTTGTCGCGGTCGCGTGGATCGTACCATTCGGCGAGAGTGTGTGAAGCTCCGGAAGTTCCTCCTGCTCCGAGCGTGATTGCCGGAATGCCGAGGGAGATCGGCAGGTTGGAATCTGTCGACGACTGATCGAGGCGTGGTTCGACACCCAACAGTTTCGTACTTTCGATAGCGAGTTTCACGAGTGATGAATCCGCGGGTGTCTCGCCTGACGGTCTTTCACCGATCAATTCCATCTGAAATTTAAGCGCTGCATCTCCCGGTCTGCGCCGGCTGTTCTCCTCTTCAGCCGCCTCTTTCATTGCGCGACGGAAAAACGCGTCGAGACGTTTTAGTTCCGCGTCCGCGGCTGAACGAAGATCTACTTCCATCGCGGCCTGCTCGGGAATCGCATTAACGCTCGTTCCACCCACAACACTGCCGACGTTGAAAGTCGTTCGCGGTTCTTTCGGCGCGGGATAAGCGGCGAGACGGGAGATCGCGCGACCGAGTGCGTGAACCGGATTTGGGATACCGAAGTCGCCCCACGAATGACCGCCTGGACCATTGAACTCCACGCGATAGCGCCGCGATCCGAGCGCGCGATTTGTTATTCGATCGATGCCTGGTCCATCGAAACTCAAAAACGCATCGATCTTTCTTTTGGACCAACTCCCGCGCGTCAGGAGATGACGAACGCCGCGCAAATTTCCCTCGCCTTCTTCACCTACAGTGCCGACGAATAGAATCGAACCCGCAGTTTGAATCTTCGCAGCGCGCATTGCCTGAACGATCGCGATCAACGCGATCAGTCCGCAACCGTCGTCGGCAATTCCCGGCGCGAGCAAACGGTATCCTTCGCGGCGCACAGTGAAATCAGTTCCGGCAGGAAAAACTGTGTCGAGGTGTGCACTGACGACGATCAGCGGCGAAGACGATCTTCCTTTGTAAAGCCCGATGCAGTTGCCTTCTTCGTCGATCGACACTTCGTTCAAACCGAGCTCGCGAAACCGTTCGGCGAGATACTCCGCGCGCTCTTGTTCGCCGAAAGGACTTGCGGGGATCGAGCAGATGCGAATCTGTTCCTCAGTGATCGCCTGAGCGTTCGTGTCGAAGAAACGCAACGCTTGTTCGACCTCTGGTGCTGTCGCGAGCTGTCGAAGCGTTTGGGCGGGAGCAATTTTGAGTGAGGAGACCACGGTTCACACCAATTCCAGAATCTCGTGCTCTTCGAGCACCCCATGAGCTGACTTCGCGCGGTCGTAAATACGATTGACGAGAGTTTCTTTGGGCTCGATGCCGCGCTTCTCGAGCCAGTAGATCACGTTTGACTTCCCGCTCATCGGACCAATCTCGATCACCTGTTCGAGCCCAAACTCGCCTGCGGGTACACCTGAGTAAACGATGTCCGCGAGGTGCCGGTCGCCTTTTCGATAACTCTTGATCACTGCCGCCGCATGAACGCCGGTCGCCGTGCGAAAAGCGTCGCGGCCAAAGACGGGATAATTGTGAGGCACGGGCCAGCCGCAGATTCGCGCCGCGGTTTCACAGTATTCACGCAGATGCGAAAGATCGTTGGTAATCCAACCGAGCAGTTTCAAATTCACCAGCAGCAGATCGAGCGGCGTATTGCCGACGCGTTCACCGATTCCCAACGCCGAACCGTGCACTTGATCCGCGCCGCCTTGAATTGCGGCGAGCGAGTTGATTATGCCCAAGCCGCGGTCCTGATGACCGTGCCAGTCGAGACGAATGTTTCCGCCCTGTTCTTCGATAATCTCTTTCACAAACTGAATGACTGCGCGTGCGCCGTCCGGCGTCGAGTGACCAACTGTGTCGCAGACGCAAACTGCTTTCGCGCCCGCTTGAATCGCGGTCGTGTACAGCGCGCGAATCGTTTCCGGTTTCGCGCGAGTGGTGTCTTCAGTGACGTACATCACCGGCAAACCTTGCGACACTGCGAACGAGACCGCTTCTTCGGTCATCTTCAATAACTGATCGAGCGTCCAGTCTTCAGCAAAGAAACGAACCGAAGAGGATCCGATGAACGTACAAGCCTCGATCGGAATTCCGACGCGTTGCGAGATCTCGGCGATGGGAACGATGTCGTTGCGATGCGTGCGTGCGGCGCAGTTTGGCCGGATTTTGAGTTTTTGTTCGACGATTTCGCGAGCGAGGCGTTCGACTCCGGCGGCGTGCGTACCGCCCGCGCCAGGCAGACCGATGTCGGCAGTGTCGATGCCGAGCGATTCCATCAGGTGCAGTAGCTCGAGTTTTTGTTCGACTTCCGGCTCGCTAACAGACGGCGACTGTAGCCCGTCGCGCAGTGTTTCGTCGTCGATTCCGATATGACGATTAGGCGGGGAAAAGGACGGGTCGATCTGATTCCAATCGTAAACTAGTTCGTCGATTGTCACGCTTACAGCCTCCGGGAAGCGATTACAGCAATGGCACATTTGAAAGTCAAATGAGGGTTAACGTTCTGCAAAGGGACGGCGGCGCGAGCAAAGAAAAACCGAATCGTGGCTTGCTATTGAGTCCCGTCTGCGCTAGCGTTTCACCGTTCTTCATTGCTTGCCGCTTGTCATTACCGCTCGTCAAAAACATCAAGGGACCGTTGACAAGTTGACCCTGACAAAGGACTCATTTGATGCCCTACTCGAATGGTTGGATCCGGACCGCGACAAAGCTGGTCAATCCTATGAAGCCATACGCTGCGGTCTCATAAGGATCTTCGTCTCCAAGGGACTCGTCGACGCCGAGTTCTATGCAGACGAGACGGTCGATCGCGTGGTGAAGCGCCTGCCTGAAATTCGAGCCGATTACGTAAACGAACCAGCGAGATACTTCATCGGAGTGGCCAGGAACGTCATTCGTGAGGCATTACGCCGCAAAGAAGTGACGACCGACGTGCTGCCGGAGTTTCCTACGTTCCGGACCGGTCAAAGCGAGATGGCTGATTGTTTGGCCAAGTGCCTTAAATCGTTGCCCCACGAGAAGTTGGAGTTGATTCATGATTATCACGTCTATGAGGGGAAACGGAAGATAGCCAGTCACCGGGAAATGGCAGGCGAACGGTCAATCTCCGTGGGGGCTTTGCGTACGCGGGCGCATCACGTGCGGACATCGCTGGAGACCTGCGTAAACCGGTGCATGGAAGATCGCAGGAATAAAACCGTGGGTGATCGTCATAATAATCGAGCGGCTTCGAGGAGAGTCCATCATAGCTGAAGACCATACAACAGAATTAAAACGTTACCTGCTCGGGCAAATGGGAGAGCCGGAGGAAGAGCGGCTCGAAATGCGACTGGTTTCTGACCCCGGGTTTGTCGAGGAATTCGACATGATGGTCGATGAAATCACGGCTGCCTACGTCGCGGGACAGTTCGCCGGAGCGGAAAAGGAGCAGGTTGAACGGTATTTCCTGCGTTCACCTGAGCGCCGGACGAAGTTGGAATTTATGGCTGAACTGCTCCACCAGGTTGGCGCTGCGCGAGAGGAGCAGCCGCCAATCGTGCTTCATGACAAGCGCCCGAGCTTTTCCGACCGTATTCGTGCATTTTGGGCTCGCCCATATTTTGCCCCGGGCTTTGCGACGGTTGCAATTGCGGTGATTCTGGTTGGAGGAGCGCTGTGGTTTAGCCGTTCTGGTGGTCCCACGCCTACCAGGTCCTTCGCAGTGACACTGTCGGCCAGCAATGCTGAACGCAGTACGACAGACCCCGCGCCTAAAATCGAATCGTTCAAACTGCCGCCGGACGTTAATGAACTTCATCTCGAACTATTGCTGCCCAGCCCACCAACTCAGCCAGTAAGTTACCGCGCAGACTTTGTGTCACCGGTTAGGATTCAAGGACTGACAATCGTCGGACAGGATTCGCGGGCCGTTGTAATCGCTGTTCCGGCGGCCGAACTGAAATCGGATCGATATGTGGTGCAACTTTTTATGATTTTTGCCGATGGGCACGAGGAGCGCGTTCCGGGTAATTACTACTTCCGGGTCGAGTAGATTTTGGGTCGAGTAGACTCTCCGGTAGTGATCTCGTATCTAAACGCCGAAGGCGTTTGCTAGTTTGAACCTACGTATGAACGCCGAAGGCGTTTTCCAATTTCAGCCCAGGGTTGGCACAACCCTGGGTCACAGCAGGACAAAGACTACTACGCTGAAAGCGTTCGCAAGTGAAAGGCGCCACTTGCCAATGCTTTCAGCATTGATACCAAAGTAAATCCGTTTAGTCCCAGGGTGGCGAAACCGCCAACCCTGGGTCACATCAGGACAAAGACTACTACGCTGAAAGCGTTCGCGAGGGAAGGGCGTGATTTGCCAATGCTTTCAGCATTGATAGCAAAGTAATCCGTTTAGTACCCAGGGTGGCGAAACCGCCAACCCTGGGCTGAAATTAGTAAACGCCTTCGGCGTTCAAATCAGGACCACCGTAGAAAACGCTTTCGGCGTTCAAATCAGGACCACTATAAAAAACGCTCTCGGCGTTCAGATTAGGACCACGACCGGATTTTTGTTGGACCACGACCAGATTTTCTCGTTAACTTGCAGTCGCTTTGCGACGCCGCCAGTACCACACGAAAACAAGAAGCAAACCGAGCAGTAGAGTTCCCGCAATAACAATCGGGAGTTTCCCGGCACTGCGGCTATTGGTCTGGGTCTTGATGGGCAGTTTGTACTCGCCCTGGAAAGTGAATCCGGCCCAGTAATGAGGAGAGCGCCACTGTGGTTGTTGGCGGATTGTATTCTGCGCTTCGCGCAGCGCCGCTGCCGGAGTCATGCCTTTCTCCAGCATGTTGGCGTAAAAAACTTTCATCAGTTCAGCCGTTACTTCGTCGTCCACATTCCACAAAGTTGCGGCGACGCTCGACGCTCCCGCATACATAAAACCACGTGTCAGTCCGATCAAACCCTCGCCGCGCACGTCTTTGCCGAGACCGGTACGGCATGCGCTCAAGACCACCAGATCCACTGGCGCCTGGATCTCAAAGATATCGCGTACGGTGATGAAACCTTTTTGCGGACGGCCTTGCGGATCCACAGTCGAAAGGATGAAGCCGGAGTACTCGGGCCGATTGGGATTGAGAACGCCGTGAGTAGCGACGTGCAGAATCGCAACCTTCGAGAAGTTCGTGCGTTGAAACCTTTCTCTTGAGGCGTCGAAGCCGGTGACAATCGAAGAACTCGGACCACCAATATCTTTCAGCGTTGCTAATTCATTCCGGGAAAACTGAAGCGGTTGTACATCCGCAACTTCATCAGAGTCGCTATAGACTTCGATGTCGCGCATGGAGTTACCCCAGAGTTCTTTATCGTCCGCATTTACCTGGGCCACGAGTTCGTTGCTGTTCTTGCCCTTGAGTTCGGCATAGTTTGAGGCGAATGCCGGATATCCAAACGCGATCAACGTTTTCTCGGGAGACTGCCGGGCCACTTTCGCGCGATTCAACTGACTCAGAATCGACGCCGACGGAGCATTTACGATCTCGTGGCTCGCTATCAATGGCTGATTCGTAGACGAAGTTAAGAGTTGAAACGGTACGTAATTGAGCGCTCCGTCAGCGACGACGATGATTCGCTGAGCTGTGAGTTGATCGGCGAGCGGCGCTATCACTAATGCCGATAAATCTTCGATGGCTTTGGTTAGCTGCGCTTCACTATCGTCGTGAGGTCTTTTAGCGAGCAGTTTATAGACCTTCTGAACGGCGGCCGTGATTGTTGCTTCATCAGGCAATTCGATGAGCTTTATGTTGTTTCGCGTTACCACCCAGGCGTAGCTGCCGTAGTCTCCGAGTAGATATTCAAGTACGGCTGTCTGATCGTTTTCGATCTCGTTTTGAATCAGCTGTAACGAAGACGCAGCCGGCTGCGTGATCTCGCCGTAGGCTGGATTTCGTTTGCGGAGTTCGGCGTAAACTTGCTCGTGCTCGGTTCGCAAACGGGCCAGGGTTGTTTCTACTTCGTTTACATCCTTTTCGTTGAGAGTCTTCGCGGAAAGGAGTTCGATTCTTTGGTCGACCTTGGCGCGTATCGTTTGTCGAAGATTTTTTTCCCGAGCGGCCAACTGAGGATTGATACCGGTCAACAAATTGGTTTGCGTATCACGCAGGAGGTCGGCGAGGGACCGCGCTCGCGACAGTTCGCTGGCGGCAAACGCCGACTCGATCAGTTGCTGCGGATCTCGTGATTTGCTCTTGCGTACGAGGCAAGCGACGTAAGCCTCGTAACGTTCGTGTACGCTGGCGGAATAAGCGGTGGTGAGATCGCGGCCGGTTGAGATCGTTCTGATGTCCTCGGTGTTTTCGAGTGACTGTTTAAGATAAGCCTCTGCTTCGTCAAGGCGACCTGCTTTCAACTCCAGCCGTCCTAATGCGAAGTAAACACGAGCCTCACTGATCCGATCCTTGAGTTTACGAAAGACGTCAAGCGCTTGAAGATAATTGGGCCGCGCATGATCGAACGAGCCTTGCTGCTCGTAGGCTTGTCCGATCAAAGTGCGGACGCGCTCGGCTTCGGTTGGATTGTTAGCGTTCTCGTACTCCGCCAGTGCCGGTTCCAGGTGTTGCAGGGCGACTGCATGATTCCCGAGAGCGATATAAACTCGGCCGAGATTTTCATGACACTCGGCCGCGTCGAGAGGACTTGAGGACTCGAAATGAGTTAACGCTTCGTTGAGGTGGCCCAGCGAAGCAGAATAGTTTCCTTGCAAGAATTCCGTATAGCCAATGTTTAGGATCGTGCGGTTAATGCCGCGCGGGTCATTGGCGTCGCGATAATACGCGAGCGCGCGGTCGTACTGCACGAGAGCGGTTTCAAATGATCCGTTTTCGTTGAAAAGGTCTGCCATGCCGCTGGCGATGAGGCCCAGTTGGTAGGGCTTGTCCTGTATCAATGGCTGCGCTTCACCGAAATAAGCGAGAGCGTTGGACCATTCTCCCTTTCGTTGTTCTACATAAGCCAGATTGATCAGTGTAGTGGCTTGTTCATTCAGGTCGGCCTGATTGCGCCATTGTTGCAGTGCGAGCTTGTAGTTTTCTTCCGCCTCGGCCAGATTGCTCTGCGCCAAGTGACAACGACCAATGTGGGCATAAGCGCGAGCCATGCCCACCGTGTCGTTTGCGGATTGAAACAGTGCGAGAGCCTCTTGAGCCGTGATCAATGCCTGTGCATGGTCGTGAAAGTTCTGTTCGTAACTCAATTGCAGGCGTTGCTGCCCTTCACTCGATGGATTCTGAGCTACGGGTCGAGAGGCTTCTACACCGTGAACGTACGTAGAGACGATCAACCAAACAAGTATGAGCGTGGCGATGCTTTTCATACGTTATGGCTCACCGGGATTCGATCGCAGGAAACTCAAGATATCGTCGGTAAATTGAGTCGGCCTGGCTCTCTTTTGATTCGAGACCTCTGTTAGCCGTTGATCGCGAGGACGTGTGTCTCGTGGGTAGTTCTTGATCTTCACGCACTCGCCAACGTCACCAGTC
>DATNJO010000943.1:0-4653 GCA_035603895.1 Pyrinomonadaceae bacterium | reverse complement strand
ATGCTGCACGCGGGTCCGTTCAATGCTTTTCTGGTGCTGCTGTTTTTGGGCGTGTTGCGAATCGTGCAGGACTACGCGATTTATCCGCGGCTGATCGGACAAGGCATTCACCTGCATCCGCTTGCTGTCATCTTCGCGATTCTGGCTGGTGAAAAACTCGGAGGAGTGCCAGGAGTATTCTTAGCGATTCCGTTGGTTGCGATTCTGACGGTCAGTTATCGTCACTGGCTGGAGCACTACGGAAATGAAGGGTTTGCTGATCTGCTCGAACCGGCGCCGGCCGTTACGGTGATTGAGACCACGACGGCTCCCGCTCCGACGGTTGAAAAAGAGTTGCACGCCCAGACAACACCCGAACAAATGGTGCGTGTTCGACCTGACCTCACGACTGGTGAATTAAAGATGCCCGTCGAAGAGTAATCGATTACGCGTTCGCGGTTTTTCCGGCGTCTCGTCTTTCCATCAAATCCACAAACCGCTGAAAGTGATGTGCCGCATCGTGTGGTCCAGGCGCCGCTTCAGGGTGATATTGCACCGAGATCACCGGCAGCGTGCGGTGACGCATTCCTTCCACGCACTGATCGTTGAGGTTGATGTGCGTGACTTCAACATCTGCCGGAAGACTCTCCGCGCTCACGGCAAATCCGTGGTTGTGTGAAGTAATCTCCACTCCCTTCCCCGACACTTCCTTCACCGGTTGGTTACCGCCGCGATGTCCAAACACGAGCTTGAAAGTCGTGCCGCCGAAAGCGCGTCCGAGTAACTGGTGACCGAAACAAATTCCAAACATCGGCACCTGCGCTTCCAGCAGTGCACGAATCTCCTCGACTTCCTTGTTCATCGACGCTGGATCGCCTGGTCCATTCGACAGGAAAATCCCGTCGGGCCTGAGCGCCAATACGTCCGTCGCCGGTGTCGAAGCGGGCACTACAGTCGTGCGAACGCCGAGTTGCGCGAGTTCGCGCAGCGAATTGCGTTTCACGCCGAAGTCGTAACAGACCACATGAAAACGCTCTTCACCGTTGGCGGGAAACTCGTAAGGTTCTTTTGTCGTGACAACACTCGCCAGCTCGCGATTTTCCATCGGCGGCGACTGGCGTGCTTTTTCCACCACGCTCGCTTCGTCGAGATCTGTCGTTGAAAGACACGCGCGCATCGCGCCCTTGTCGCGAATGTGACGCACGAGCGCGCGTGTGTCGATGCCTTCGATCGCGACGATGTTCCAGCGTTTCAAATACGACGCGAGACTCTCTTCCGCACGCCAGTTCGAAGTGATCCGGCTCGCCTCACGCACCACAAAACCCTCGACCCACGGCCGCGCCGATTCAGCGTCCTCCTCGTTGACGCCGTAGTTGCCGATGAGTGGATAGGTCATGCAGACGATCTGTCCGGCGTAGGACGGATCGGTCAGCACTTCCTGGTAACCGGTCATCGACGTGTTGAAAACGATTTCGCCGCACGATTCGCCTTCGGCGCCCCACGAGGTTCCACGGAAGGTGCGTCCATCTTCGAGTGCTAAGAGGGCTGGTTTGTTTGTGAGCATTGCTGAAAAATAGGTCCGATAGGACCTATTGACTTCCCTTTATAAATTGCTGTGCTTCGTTAAGCCAACGCTTGCTCGCGCGATACTTGTACGCCGGAGCGGTTTTCACGGCCTCGATACAGGCTTGCATGAGGTTGGTCGCTTCGCGTTTGTGACCGAGACCGGCGTGAGCGCGGCCCATTAAATATAACCCTTCCGGATCCGAAGGGCGATGTTCGAGAAACTGCTCCAACGCGTTTCGCGCATCTTCAAACTGGCCCGCCGCGATGTACGTTGCCGCTACCTCACGCCAGATTTCGTATTGCGAGTGCGCCGGATCGCGCGTTACGACGTGCTCGAAATTCTGAATCGCGTCGGGGTAACGTTTCTGTTGGCGCGCGATGCGGCCCAGTTGATAACTCGCGTCGATCTCGCCATCGTCGATCTGAAGTGCGCGTTCGAAACGTTCTCGCGCTTGATCGAGCTCGCCGCGGGTCTGGTGAATCAAGCCGAGATTGTAATGAGCGGAAGCGTCTGCCGGATTCAGTGTCGCCGATTCGAGATTCTGTTTGAACGCTGTCTTGGCGCGTTGCGTGCCCATGATCTCGCTGAAATAGCCACGCAGCAACATGAAGAGGATGAAGATCAGGAACGGTGAACCGAGTACGCCGGAGAAGAGGCGCACAGCAATCGGAAGCACAAAGGACGCCGCGAATGCCGAGATAACACTGATGCCAAAAGCGCGGACAAACGACGTGCGAAAGACGTCCTTCACTCCAATCACCGTGCCGATCGCGAACAACACGATCTTGGGCATCAAAAACAGACTCTGAGCGACCAGGACAGGATCCTTGAGCTGCTCGAGGGTCAGTGCAACTTCGGCTGTGTTGCCAAAGATCCTGCGCATCGACTCAGCAGTATTGTCGGAGTTCTGCATCATCAGTGCGAAGTGGTAGGCTTGCAGCCCTGAGTAGTGAACAACCACCGCAAGCAGAATCGAAACGATGTTCGCAACAGTCAGCACGTAGAACATCGTGGCCGCAACCGGCGCGTACTCTTGCGTAATCACCACTCTAAAACTGCCGCGACGCTCGAACATATTCGCGACGAGTGTGAGTATCGGCACTATTACCACTGCCACCAACACGACTATGATCGCTGAGCTGAAAAGCTCGGAAACAATCCTGCCGCCGGAACCAACACCAGAAAACTTGTCGCTAAGGAAGCTGTAAGCTGCTTGGGCGAGAAATGCGAGGAAAGCGACCGGCGCGAGGGAGCGTTCGCGGATCTCACGCATCCCGCGCACAGGGGAGTAAAACATCATGAGCAGGAGCCGCAGCCAGTCAGTCATATATCAAGATGATGTTCAGGGTCGTTGCGGGTTGTCTTCGCCCGTCGGTGTGTCCTGAAACTCCGGTGTGTAAGTCGGCGTCACCGCCGGACCCATGGGCGCGAGATCCTCGTGGTGTATCACGCTCGCGGCCGTCAGCGGCCAGTAGCGAAAGAGCGCCTTGCCGTAAATATATTTCTTGGGCACCAGGCCCCAGAAGCGCGAATCGCTTGAATTGTCGCGATTGTCGCCCATCACGAAGTAGTAATTCGGCTTGACGTAAGTCGCCGCCAAACTGCGATGCGAAACGTTGAGACGCTGATCGAGATACCGTTCCTCGACGTCGCGCCCGTTCACGCGTACCACGCCTTCGTGCACCTCAATCGTGTCGCCCGGCAGACCGATCACGCGCTTGATGTAGCTCTTCGAAGGATCTTCGGGATACCAGAACACGACGATGTCGCCGCGGTCAACTTTGGGCGCCCAGCGAAACTCGTCGTAGTAGATCAGTTTGTTGACAAAGATTCGCTCGCCGTCGTGCAGTCGGGGCAGCATTGAGGTGCCTTCCACTTTCACCGGTTGCACGATAAAGACGACCACCAGCGCCGCGATCATCAGCGCGAAGATCAGGTCTCGTAACAGTAGGCGCGCTTCCGACCACAGGTCGTTGCGCTGCGCCTGTTCCGGCTTGTGTACCTGAATGTCTTTGTCGTCGTCGACGTGCACGCCACCAAACGGCGGCGGACGGCGTTTGCTTATTCCGAACATAGCCATGCAAAACTTAGCTTTCGCTATCGCGGTTGTCAAACTGGTATTTTCGAGCCAATCCTCCCGGAAAAGGTTTCCTTGACAGGCTTTACTCGCGCTCTCTATCATCCTCGCCTGCATTTTGCAGCCCAGCATCCGACCCAAGTCACATATCAGAAGAGGCGTCGGACCAGAAAAGAGGCTTCAACCGTGATCAAGCTCGATATCATCAATCGCGTGGCTGACAAAACGGGCGTGCCGAAGATGAAGGCCGAACAAGCCGTTGAGGCGCTCTTTCATTCGATGAAAGAGGCGTTGACCAGAGGCGAGCGCATCGAGCTGCGCGGCTTTGGCGTGTTTGTGGTGAAACCGCGCAAGCGTGGTGTTGGCAGGAACCCGCGGACCGGCGAGGAGGTGGCGATTCCGTCGGGCAAGACGATTCGCTTCAAACCCGGCAAAGAGCTTCAGGCTCATGACGATGGTGAAACCGGGGCTGAGGACGCGGGCGACGACGACGAGTTTTAGTGTTTTTTAATTTTGGGTTAGTTCAGAGGCTAGAGTTGGAAACGCGAGAGCATCCAGACTCTAGCCTTTAAGCTTCTAAAGAGCGCGTTTATGGCTGAATCGTTTCGAGCGGTGCCGCAGGGTTTTGAATTGCCGAGGAGTGGCGGTTGGTTGTCGATCTCCGCGCGCGAGTGGCGCGTGCATGGGATGCTGTTTCTGCTCACGATTGTAACCACGATGTTAGCGGGAATGTTGCTGGTCGCGGCGTCGAAACTGCCAGCGTACGATCCGCCGTTGTCGAGTCCGCTGGATTATTTGCTTTATATTCCGCTTGGTTACGCTCACGCGATCGTAGACGTGATCAGGTTGGGTTTTGCGGAACCTCACGTGTTCGCGCAGGGCGCCACGTTTTCCGCGTCGTTGCTGGCCATTCTGTTTTCGCACGAGATGGGCCACTACCTCGCGTGCCGTTATTACAAAGTGAACGCGACGCTGCCGTTTTTCATTCCGGCGCCGCCGATCTTTTTGGCGGGAACGTTTGGAGCGTTTA
>DATNJO010000942.1:0-4682 GCA_035603895.1 Pyrinomonadaceae bacterium | reverse complement strand
GAACGAATCAATCAGGGTGGAAACGGCAATCCGGCCGGCGCGATCACGAATCAACGCGAGCGGACCAATGTCTTAGGTTTCAATTTCTATCTCGATAAACAGATCGGCGATCGCAATACGTTCTTGCTTGGCGCGGACGTGTATCGCGACAAGATCAAAGCGCCGGCATTCACGACCGATCCCGTAACGGGACTCGTCGTCAACTCGCGTCCGCGTGTTCCAAACGGTGCGCGTTACCTTTCGTACGGCTTCTACGCGCAGGACAATTTCACAGCCATTCCCGATCGTTTGCAGATCAACGCTGCCGTTCGTTACAGCGTCGCGTCGTACACTTCGCGAGCCTCGAATTCAGCGCCCGGTCCAAATGGACTGCCGCTGTTTCCCGATGACAGCGCGCGGTTCGACGCGTTTTCCGGTCGCATCGGCGCGGTCGTGAATGTCGCTGGTGGATTTGATATCGCGGGGAAGTACACGCATGGTTTTCGCGCGCCGAATACGACCGATCTCGGCATCATTGGTTTGGTCGGAACTGGTTTCGAAGTCGACGCTGCTACTGCGGCGGCGCGCGGAGGGTTTATCGGCACGACCGCTGGTGGCGACGCAGTTTCAACCGGCATACCCGTAACGCGTCTCGATCCGGAAAACAGCGACAGTTTCGATCTCAGTTTCCGTTACACGAGCCGTCGCTTTGGCGCTGAGTTGACTGGCTTCACCACCAAACTCGGCGATGTTTACTTCGATCAGGCGCTGGTGTTGCCAGCCGGCGCGACCGGCACGTTTCTTGGCAGCGATCAGATCATCTCGCAAAACGCGAACGGTCTTGTGTTTGTCGCTGCGGCGCCGACGAGTCCCGTACTCGTGCGTGTAAACTTCGACGATGCGCGCTTGAACGGCGTCGAATTGAATGCCCGGGCGCGCTTCAGCGATCAGTTTAGTAGCACTGGAAACTTCACCTACATTCGTGCGCACAGTTTGCTGAACGGCTTGCCGCCGAACATCGAGGGTGGCATTCCGCCGGCAACCGCTTTTGTCAGTCTCCGCTATCAGCCGCATTCGCGCTTTTACATCGAGGGTTATTCGGTGATGACGGGCCATCAAAATCGTTTGTCGTCGCTCGACTTGGCTGACCGCCGCACAGGCGGCGCGCGTTCGCGTGCGAACATTCAAAACTTCTTCCGCCGGGGAGCTTGTGTCCGTGGCCTCACCACGCCAGGCGCAACCGGCTGCGGATCCGCAGGTGGCATTCTCATCCCAACTGGCGAGACGTTGGCCCAAGTTCAAAATCGACTGCTTCCCATCGGCGCGACCCTCAACGGTGTGCGCGTCGTCAACAACGATACGCTCGTGCCGACGCATCCGCATTTGGCAGGTTATGGATTGATAGGTGTACGCGGAGCGTGGAAGCTGCACGAGACGTCGGAATTGTTTATCGACTTCGAAAACATCTTCGACAAATCGTATCGGGGAATCAGTTGGGGCATCGACGGCGCCGGGCGCGGCGTGACCGTCCGTTACCGCTACTCCTTTTAGTTCCTTTCTTTGACAGGATTGCAGAATGAACAAGATGGGCTTTCCTAAAACAATCTTGTTAATTCGGTGAATCCTGTCCACTTGAGGCGAAGATTTTTGTCCACTCTGCTGGCCGTTGACCAACTAACAAAGACGTTTGGTCGCAGATGTGTCTTGTCGGATGTCAGCTTCACTGTTTACACCGGCGAAGTACTCGGACTGATTGGCCCAAACGGCGCGGGCAAAACCACCGTGCTGGAATGTCTGGCCGGTTTGTTACCGCTGACTTCGGGCACGCTCAAAGCGGGCGATAAATCCGCTGCGCTGACTAGACGAAAGGACCTGTTGTTCTACATGCCCGACGGCATTTTGCCGTGGCCCGAGCAATCAGTTCAGCAAGTTTTGCAGCTCTTTGAAAAGATGTATCGAAGCGGCGCTGACAAGCTAGCGGCGCTTATCGAGGCTTTGCGTTTACACGAACTCCGGCGCGCTCGCGTCGGCACGCTCTCGAAGGGCGAACGAAAGCGTCTCATGCTCGCTCTCGGCCTGCTCACGTCTCAACCGCTCCTGTTACTCGACGAACCGTTTGACGGGCTCGACTTACGTCAGACGCGAGAAGTGATGTCGTTGTTGAGAAAAGAGAGCGCGACGGGACGAGCGTTGTTTGTTTCGATTCACCAGTTGAACGACGCCGCGAGGGTTTGCGATCGGCTGGTGTTGTTGAATGACGGCCATCGCGTAGCGGAAGGCACGCTTAGCGAGTTGCAGGCTCAGGCCAACGTGCGTGAGGGTGGGCTGGAGGAGATCTTCCTTGCGCTTACCTAATCTGCTGGCGAAGGAATTTCGCGAGCTCTTTGCGGCCCGCGCGTTTTGGTTGCTGCTGTTGGTTGTTGGACTGCTGGCCGGTCATGGCTTTATCACTGCGGTTCACTTGTACGCGGAGATGAGTGGAAACGGTGGACCAGCCGCTTTGCCGCAAGGCTTGAGTTCGCTCGATGGTGTGCTGGTGCCGACGTGGGGCGCGTACGATCTCGCGGCGACGTTGCTGTTTCCGTTTGTGGCGATCCGAATGATCTCCGCGGAGAAGGAAAGCGGCGCGTTGAAGCTGTTGCTGCAACTGCCCGGATCGTTACTCACAAAATTGTCAGTGAAGAGTTTTGTGTTGCTGTGCGCCTGGGTGATCGCGTGGCTTCCGGGTGTGGTGGCGATTGTTCTTTGGCGTTCGTATGGCGGCCATCTCTACGCGCTGGAAACCTTGAACCTGCTGTTGGGCCACTTGCTGCGTGGTTTGTTAAGTGGAGCGTTCGCGTTGGCCTTCGCCGCTGTCACGGAGAGCGCGGCAAGCGCAGCGATTGTGACGCTCGCGTTCACTGTCGGCACTTGGGCGCTCGACTTCATCGCGGCCGGACGCGGCGGTCTGGTTCAGCAACTCGCGAGTTACACGCCCACGGCTGCACTGCGCTCGTTTGAACAAGGCTTGCTGCGACTCAACGTGCTGGTAGTGATGTTGCTGCTGAGTTGTGCGGCGGTTGGTTTAGCGGCGATTTGGTTGGATACGGGCCGCGCTTTCAGGTCCCGCCTGTTGCGCAGTTTGCTGTTGTTACTTATCGCCGCGGGGCTCATTTGGAGCGCAGCGCACGTGCGCCGGAGTTGGGACATGAGTGAGAACCGGCGCAACTCGTTTTCAGCCGTAGATGAAGCGCTGCTTCGCCAGATCGATCAACCGTTGAAGATCACGATCTTTCTCGCGCCCGAAGATCCACGGCTCACGGATTTCGAGCAGAACGTGCTTAGAAAACTCAGACGCTCGCTCGGCAATTTGAACGTTGAATACGCAGCGACAAGCCGCTCGGGACTATTTGAAAATGCCGAAGATCACTACGGCGAAATTTGGTACGAGCTCGGCGGGCAGAAAGCCGTTGAGCCCTCGACGATTGAAGAGGTGGTGCTCGATCAGATTTACAAACTCGCGAACGTCAGTTCGCCTGACCGGGCAATAGATGAAGGTTTCCCCGGTTATCCCTTAGCGGTTCAACCGAAATACGCGAGTGCGATTTTTTATTTCCTGTGGCCGTTGCTGGTCATCATCAGTTGGTTCTTATTCCGACGTTAACGGAGTCATCAAAAATGAAAAAGCTACTGGTTCTACTGAGTGCAATCATCCTCTTCGCGGGAAGCGCTACGCCCCAGCGAACTTCCAAACCGAAAACCATTCGCGTGGATCTTTCCAAAGAACGAAGTGGCCGCGATTCGACAAGGTTTCTGGCGGTGGTCGGCAACTGGTCCATCGTCGACGATGGCGGAACGAAGGTGCTCGGAGTCGATGGCCGTCAGTGGCTGCGCGGTCAGCCGGCTGGCGGACTCGCACAAAATGCGCGGGCCATCTATGGTTCGCGGCACGAAGAGTTCATCGACAACGTAAAAGCATTCGCTTACTTCCCGTACGCCGTCGCGAAAGATGTCGATGATTTTCACGATGGCACGATCTCCATGCGCTTCAAACTCGTCGCCGGTCAACTCGATTCGTGCGCGGGAATTCTCTTCAACCTAAAACCCAACGGCGACTATCTCACCGTGCGTTTCAACGGCAAGGAAGACAACGTCGTGTTGTGGACGTTCTTGAAAGGCAAACGCAGTTTCGTGAAGAAGGGATCTGAGAACGTGCCGTTGCAAATGAACACGTGGCACACGCTGGAGATCACAGTCAAAGGCACAGCTCTTCAAGCCTCGCTCGACGGCAAGCACCTGCTCGACTACACGCTCGCCGAGCCGGTTTCAGGTCGCGTCGGTGTCTGGTCCAAGACCGACAGCGTCAGCTATTTCGATCAGTACACGGTAACCAAATGGTGATAATCATGAAACTCAAACCTTTATCTCTGCTCTTAACCGGTTTACTTACACTCTTCGCCGCGCCGGTATTCGCGCAATCTCCAAACACCGCGACAATGATCGTCATCGTCACGGATCAAGCGGGAGCGGTCGTTAACGACGCGAAAGTTACGGTTGTAAACAACGACACCGGCGCCTCACGCGAAGCAACTTCGAGAAGCGATGGCACCGCGACGTTTTCAGGCTTGTCGCTGACCGGCACTTACAAGGTCACTGTCGCGGGCCAGGGCTTTGCCAACGAAGAACGTAACAATCTGACGCTGCTTTCAGGTGAAACCGCGACG
>DATNJO010000941.1:0-4002 GCA_035603895.1 Pyrinomonadaceae bacterium | reverse complement strand
AATACGCCTCTTAACTCCGTCGCATCAATAAAAGAAATTAAGAAACCGCCGTTGCCTTGAAAGCGGTTTTGCTGTGGCGCGAGGCGCTGTTGAATCTGATCAACGTTGCTGGAATTGAAGCCCGCAATGATATCCATGACTGCGGCTTTCACTTCGGCCTCGGCGGCCTGGCCTGCGGCGTTTGGTGATTTTGTGCTGACAACCGTGGGCACGTTCGGCGCTGTCTCGTTCATGCCGAGAGGATCGAGAATGTTTGTTATCAAAAGTTCGGCAAATGATTTACCAGTCGCCTTCTCAACCACCTTATCCAGTTCTGCAAAGCGATTGCCGTTATAGCTGTACCGCTCTCCGGGATTTCCTTCGGAAGTGTGGGAAAACAAGTGGCGCACTTTAATCACACCAGGGCTCTCGAGCGTGATGCCATACTTCGAAACGGGATCGTCCAGTTTGATTTTTCCGTCCTGGACCAACTGCATCAGAATCGTAGACGCAAAAGTTTTCGTCAGTGAAGCGAGGTGGTAGGCGGTATGTTCTGTCGCCGGAATCTTATTCTCAACATCCGCATAACCGAATCCCTTCGCCCAAATCACTTTTTGATTCTTGACGATAGCAGCGGAGTAAGCCGGTATCTTGAGTTGCTGTCGCAGACTTTCGAGCGAGGTTTCCAAGTGGGCAATGCGTGCCGATTCCGATGACTTTTCCATCTGGTCAGTCGTATGAGCGCCTGTACGCCGGACAAATAAGGTCTGTCCCGGAACGGCCACTGTCAGAATGAGTGCGACTATGCCTGGTGCTTTGAACTTCATACCGATCTTGTTTCTCCTTACTGAGGTGACTGTGCCTTATAAAACGACACTACAACGCGCAGAGGTGTTCTTTTAGGCAAACACCGCCGCCCGAAGTTTTGTGTAATGAATTCGCGTTTTGGGAGGACAGTAATTACGAGAGGATTAATGCGCAGCGGTCAGCGACGCCTTAACAGTAGAAACAGAACCGCAACAACCAATAGAATTCCAATAGTTCCGGGCCAGATAAACCATCCGCCCCCACTGCTATAACCGCCTGCGACCACGCATCCTGACGAGAGGAGAAGGAGTAATAAGATGCCAACCTGTTTCATTGCCAACCTCCAGCTTTAGCTGTTTTCCCGCGCTTCGATCTGTTCGATCAGTCTTTCCGGCTGCGTATCCTCACCTAGTGCTTGCAATTGAGGATCCTGACTTAAGTCAGCCCCCACTTTTTCAGCGATAGCACGCAACATGAGGATCATCTTTGTGTTTTCCTGCTCGCTCAACAAGTTTAGTTGCAGGTCCAGGTGGCTGCGTCTTTCGCTAATGCGACTGTCGACATTCTGACTGATGAGAATAAAAGTTGAGAGAAAGATTGCTTCCAGTGAAACGATGAGCGTCAGGAAAGTAAACGGAAAAGGATCGACATGCGGTATGCCGGGAACGACGTTCAATAGAATCCAACTGCCGAACCAGAGAACATGCACCCACACAAAGGTCATGCTGCCACAGAAATTCGCAATCTTCTCGGCCAGGCGATCTGTGGGTGTTCGCTGCCTTCTGGCCGCTTCTTCGAGTCGCGTTACGGTCTCGACGTTCTGCTCCGTCAACTGTTCCGCTGATGGAACAGCTGATCCATTCCCGTTTGAGATTCGCGCGGTACTTGTATTGTTTGTCATTTATTCTGCGTTCAGCCGCACTCAAACGAATCAGTTCGAGCTCAAGTCAGCATCATGCCGAGAAGAAGCAAGTCCGATGCCGTAGATGTGACAGTTCAGGAAGATCAACAGTGAACTTCACTGCCATCGCGTTCGACTAGCAAGATAGCCGGGTTTGGCGAAGCCGCTTTGAATTCGGAGGGATCGAGAGCATGTGGACAGCGGATTGGTCGGTCCGATTACGGTGTGGAATCGTTTCTGTGGTCATTGTTATGGCTGCGGCATTCGAGTGTTTGCCGGTGCGAGGGCAGGCGACAGTCTCATTGAAACTGGTACAGACACTGAGTAATGCTGAGTTCGTGTCGTGGTCAGATCCATTCAGCAAACAAGGAGTGCTGGCGGTTCGCGCCCGTGACGTGGTCCAACTATGGGACACTCAAACCCTTACGCTAAAAGCCACTCTTCCGCGCCAGGAAAAAATTCTGAAAGCATTGTTTACCAGCGATGGAGAGACCTTCATTACGAGTAACAGGGAAAAGCCGGCCGGCCTCATCACGAGACTTTGGAATGTGCAAACCGGACGCCTCGAACACACTCTGACGGGACTCATCGTTCAGCATTCAACTGATGCGATTGTGACCTTGAGCGATCGCAATGATTTGAAATTCTGGAATGCCGAAACAGGTGAACTAGGCAAGACTGTTCCTTCCTACAAGGGGAAATTCTCAAATTCCAAACTCAGTGCTGATGGCCGGCGCGTGGTCCGGTATGGAGGAAAAAAAGGATTCCTTTGGGAAGCAAACAGTGGACGGCTGATCGCAGAGCTCAAGCCTCCCGAAGAAAGAGACATTATTATTCCGTGGTACGCGGACCTGAAGTTAGAAGGCGCATTGTTCAGTCCCGACTCGAAGATAATTGCGACTGAGGACTCACTGAACAGTATTGAATTGTGGGATGCGGACACGGGACGATTGCGTGCGCTCCTCCAGGGACATAGGAGCACGATCTACACTCTCGCGTTTAGTCCTGACGGGCGCTTGCTTGCGAGTGCCAGTCGCGACGGCACCGCGAGAATATGGAATGTAGAAACGGGCCAATTAGTACACACATTAAGGGCCGGCAAAGAGATTGCGACAGAAGTGGTGTTCAATCCGGAAGGAACGTTCTTAGCGGTTGGGTATCATACCCAGGCGAGAGTTTGGGACGTTTCCAGCGGCCAACTGCAAGCCACACTTTCTCCTCATTCCGACATCAACACAATGGTACTGTTTGGCACTTATCTCGATGGCATCTTGATTCTCTTGAGCCCGCAAGGGAGCCTACTGTTAACTGTCGGTAACAAGAGCGTCAAAGTATGGACCACAACGGGCGAAGCTGTTACGACACTCAAATCAGTCCGCTGGCCAGTGGCTTTTGCTCCCAACGGCAAAATTCTGGCCACCACCGGGCGCGACGGCAGCGTGCTTCTCTGGGCGATTCAGTAGAGAGTTGCACTTCTGTGGCGGGCTAACGTCTTGCTGGTCCACGCCGGCGAAGTTGTGTTGTCGTCCACTCGATCATCGTTTCGAAGAAACCCGGTGGGAACCGTTTGAGGCGGACAAACTCGTTGGGATTGTCTGGTGGAACCTCCATCAGGTTATGGCTCCCGTTCGGGTAAACCTTAACTATGTAATCCCGGCGTCCTGCTTGATCCATAACTTGCTTGATCGCACTCACATTCGCTTTGACAGCCTCAGGCGTATCGAGCTCGCCAAATATCGCCAGCAGCGGAGCCTTGGAAGTGCGCAACGTTGGCGCGGGATCGTAAACATAAAAGCGCCGCATGTAAGTCCAGAAGGGATCGTCGCGTTTCTCCGGCCCTCGAACATCTATTCCCTGGTGTCGAAACCATTTTTGGTCTTTGGCCGTGATTCGCAACTTTGCGTACTCATCCCATTTGTCCTTTGAAGCAATGATGTCGTTCTTCAACCTTTGAAAGGTCAGCGCGTCCTGGACTTCACTCGCGGTATATCCCGCTTTCGATAACTCGTACTCGCTGTCAAACAACTCCTGCTCAGCAGGTGACAGGCCGCCGCCCGACAGCGCGATCGCAAAAGCGGCGTCGGGAAAGCGCGAAGCGGCCAACGGAGCAATCCATCCGCCCTGACTCTGACCCCAAAAGCCGATCTGATTTGCGGCAACGTCCGTTCGTGCTTGCAGAAACCTCGCTGCCGCCACTGCGTCATCCGCCAAATCTTCAAAGCTCGCCTCGCCCCAGTTACCCGTCGATTTGCCGACGCCTCGTTTGTCATAACTGAGGACGACGAACCCGCGTGCAGCGTAGAGATATCCGAGAC
>DATNJO010000940.1:0-4187 GCA_035603895.1 Pyrinomonadaceae bacterium | reverse complement strand
ACACCAGAGGCACTGCACCCGATGCAAGCAGCATTCGTCACTCATGACGGATACCAGTGCGGATATTGCACGTCAGGACAAATCATGTCAGGCGTTGCCTTACTGAAAGAACCCTGCGGTCCGGACGACGCCGCGGTAAAGGAACTTATGAGCGGCAACATCTGTCGCTGTGGCGCCTATTCCAGGATCGTCGCCGCGATTCAGGAAGTGCGCAAAAAAGGCAACAACGTTTAGCCGCGAGCAGGAGTGAGTCATGCATACCTTCGAATTTAGTCGACCCGCAGATCAGGCGACAGCGATTGCGACCGCTGCCAAAGCTAAAACTGCACAGCAGGGCGCGGACATCAGGTTCGTCGCCGGCGGTACAACATTGCTCGACTTGATGAAATTAAACGTTGAAACGCCCGCGCGCGTCCTCGACATCAATCGGTTTCCACTCGACAAGATCGAGACGACGCCCGATGGCGGACTCAAGATCGGCGCCACCGTTCGCAATTCAGATCTCGCATACGATGCGGTGGTCCAGAAGTCTTATCCCGTGCTGTCGCAGGCGCTTCTCTCCGGCGCATCCGCGCAACTGAGAAATATGGCCACGACTGCCGGCAACCTGTTGCAACGAACGCGATGCATGTACTTCCGCGACACCGCAATGCCCTGCAACAAGCGCGAGCCCGGAACCGGTTGTCCGGCGATCACTGGAGCCAATCGCACGCTTGCGATCCTCGGCACCAGCGAACAGTGCATTGCGACCAATCCGTCCGACATGTGCGTCGCGATGGCGGCATTGGAGGCGACGATTCATATCACGGGAACGAAAGGCACGCGCGCAGTTTCTATTGCCGACTTTCATCTCCTTCCCGGCAACACGCCGCACCGGGAAACAGTGCTCGAACCTGGCGATCTGATAACGCACGTCACGCTGCCACCACCGATCGCGGGAAGTAAGCAACTGTATCTGAAACTGCGCGACCGCGCGTCGTATGAGTTCGCGCTGGCGTCCGCCGCCATCGTGCTCACCGTCAGTGGCGGGAAAATAACCCGCGCGCGCGTCGCGCTAGGTGGGGTGGGAACCAAACCGTGGCGGTCTACTGAAGCAGAGTCCGTCCTGACCGGTAAGACTGCCGACGACGCGAACTTTCGCAGTGCAGCCGAGGCGGCTCTGCGTGGCGCCAAGCCACAGAGCGAGAATCGATTCAAGGTTGAACTGGCCAAACGCTGCCTGACACATGCCTTACGAACGGCAATGACGGCCTGATCATCGTTCTGAGTTCAGCCTTTAGGCTGCTTCACGCACAAGCTAAAGCTTGAACTCAGAACTTAAGGAGTGAACATGTCAACGACGCAAGATGGTCCAACGTCGCTAATCGGCCGTGACACGCAACGAGTGGATGGACCACTTAAAGTGAGTGGCAAAGCGCAATACACTTCGGATTTCCACTTTCCCGGAGTGCTCTACGCAGTTCCCGTCGAGGCGACGATCGCCAACGGCCGCGTGACCAAACTCGACACAGCAGCCGCTGAGAAGATGCCCGGTGTGCGCGCAATTTACCATCGCGAGAACATCGGCAAGATCTTCCGTTCGACGCTGGGACCCGGATTTGCCGGAATCACCGATGAGCGCCGGCCACCGTTCGAGGACGATGTGGTTCGCTACTATGGCCAGTACATTGCGCTGGCTGTGGCAGACACCTTCGAGGCTGCCAAAGCCGCGGCCGATGCAGTGCGGGCCACGTATCAAAAGGAAAAACCGAACGTTGCGACCGACCTTAAAGCCGACGACGAACCGCAAGTGGTCGAAACCACATTCGCTCCGACCAATCGTCTACAGAGCGAACGTGGCGATGCTGAGCGCGCTTTCGCAACGGCGCCGGTGAAGCTGGACCAGACCTACGTCACGCCGACTGAGACGCATAACCCGATCGAGTTGCACTCGACGACCGCGATTTGGAACGGTGATAAGTTGACGCTGTATGACTCAACGCAAGGCGTCGTAAATTTTCGCGGTGTACTCGCGCAAATGTTCGGGTTGCCAAAAGAGAACGTACGCGTTATTTCCAAATTTCTCGGTTCGGGTTTTGGCGGTAAGTTGTTTCCCTGGACGCACTGTTCGCTCGCGGCGGCGGCAGCGAGGCAAATCAAGCAGCCGGTCAAACTCGTGGTTAGCCGCAAGATGATGTTTCAAACGGTCGGTCACCGGCCGCGCACCCAGCAGCGGGTGCGGTTGGGCGCGACTCCTGACGGAAAGTTGGTTTCACTCTTGCACGAGTATGTGAACCATCAGGGCATGCTCGATGGCTATCACGAAAACTGTGGTGAGGCCACACCGTTTCATTACAGCGTACCCAACCTGCGCGTAGCCTTCGGCCGCGCCAAACGCCATGTCGGATCGCCAACGTCGATGCGTGGTCCAGGCGCTGTGCCTGGTCTCTATGCGACCGAATCCGCGATGAACGAACTCGCCGATCAGCTCAAGATCGATCCCGTCAAGTTCCGCATCATTAATGAACCCAAAATCGATGAGTCGATGGGGATTCCCTTCTCGTCGCGTCATTTGCTCGAGTGCTTTGAACTCGGCGGACAGAAATTCGGTTGGTCCAAACGGACGCCCGAGGTTGGTTCGATGAAGCGCGACGGCTTGACGCTTGGTTGGGGAATGGCAACTGCTGCCTGGATCGCGGCGCGATTTGAGTGCGCTGCCAGCGTTGATTTGCGTGATGACGGAACCACTCGCGTCGCCTGCGCCACGCAGGACATCGGAACCGGCACGTACACGATTCTCGCGCAACTCGCTGCGGAAAGAACGGGAGTGCCACTCAACAAAGTTGAAGTTGTGCTGGGTGATACGTCGCTTCCGGAAGGTCCGATTTCGGGCGGTTCGATGGCCACGGCATCAATAATTCCGGCCGTCTTCGCGGCAGCCGACTCGGCCATTGCTTCACTGCTGTCACTGGCCACGACAGCTCCCGGATCGCCATTCGAGAAGCGCAAACCTGAGGAGTTGGCGTTCGAAGCAGGACGAGTATTTCTAAAGACCGACGGTGTCGCGAAAGGCGTGCCGTTTGGCGATGTGCTGCGTCGCGCCAACCTGCGAATGATCACTGGCCACGGCAAGTCAGAATCGACGTTTGGTGATCCAAAGCCAAAGTTCTCGACCCACTCGTATGGTTGTCACTTCGTTGAGGTCACGTGGCAACCGGAGACGGCGCGTTTGCGTGTCAGCCGCGTTGTTACGGTGATGGATGCGGGCCGAATAGTGAACCCGCTCGCGGGACGCAATCAGATTGAAGGCGCGGTTGTTATGGGGATCGGCATGGCGTTGTTTGAGCACACGACCTACGATCCACAGAACGGCGCACCTATCAACAGCAATCTGGCTGACTACGTGATGACGGTCAACGCAGATGCGCCGCCGATCGAAGTACACTTCCTCGATTATCCCGACAAGGAGCTTAACGAACTCGGTGCGCGCGGTATCGGCGAGATCGGACTCGCTGGCATGGCGTCGGCGATCACAGCGGCGGTACATCACGCGACGGGCGTTCGCGTCCGCGAACTGCCGGTGAAGATCGAGGATCTACTGGTGTGAGTCGGTTTGAGTGAAAGACAATTAGCTAACGTCAGGCTGATCGTTTTCGCCAGAGTCGCCGGACGAGATGGCCTTTCCACATCCAGGCGCCCGACAGGACCATTATCGGAAGAAACACAAAACGAACGGCTGGGGCGTAGTTTGGGATCTCCTCAAACGGACTGTAAATGTAACCGATTATCGGAATGCTAATGACGATGTGAATCCAGCGCACAATCGCGCGTTTGGTGCCCTCATTCATCACTCAATCCCTTTCTAGTGAGATTATTCGGAGCGCGGGCGGCTCGCCCGTAGCTCGGGGGTCGCATACTGCGTGGCTCCTACTGCGGGCGAGCCGCCCGCGCTCCGAATTAGCGCATTGCCCAGTGAAAATTTGCTTGCATAGCCCTGGTACTATATAAAGCTCGACTCGCAGGGACCAAGATAAAAATGCAGACCGCCCCCACAGAAGACATGGCCGTAGCTGCGCCGTTTGCGGTGGCTTCCAGCGATGCGAAAGCGAGTTTCCTGCAACGAACGTGCGCGGCTCTGTTCGAACCAGTCGATATCTCGTTCCTGGTTTTCTTCCGCATTGTCTTCGGCGGCATCCTCGTGTGGGAAG
>DATNJO010000939.1:0-2377 GCA_035603895.1 Pyrinomonadaceae bacterium | reverse complement strand
CTCTTCACCGGTGACGTTTACTACTCAAGCGCCGAACAGAAGAAAGCCGGCGAATGGTTCGCGCGCGCTGCCGCGATCGATCCCGATCGCGAGGCTGCTTATCGTTACTGGGGCGACTCGCTGATGAAGCAGGGACACGTCAGCGAAGCGGGTGACAAGTTTGTCGAGGCGTATCTCGCCGAACCTTACAGCCGCCTCTCGCGCTCGGCGTTTCTAAATTGGGGAGAACGAGTCAACATCAACATCAATCATCCGCAGGTCGACATTCCTGCGAACGTCAGCTCGCCGCAGCAAGGACAGATCGCGATCAACCTCGATCCAAATGCGTTGAAGAAGGACGACAAGAGTGGCGCGGGTGCAGCGTGGCTGATCTATGGTCTGGTTCGCGGGGGTTGGCAAGGCGCAAACTTTGCGAAGGCATATCCGAGTGAGAAGAAGTACCGGCACAGCTTGAAGGAAGAAGTTGATGCACTGCGCGCCGCGCTCAAAGCGTACGACGGACAGCAGTCAAAAAACCCGCAAACATCTGATCCATCCTTGCAGTTACTGGCGAAGCTCGAAAAGGAAGGACTGTTGGAGTCGTACATTCTCCTCGCCCTTCCCGACGAGGGCATCGCCCAGGACTATCCCACCTATCGCCGCGAACATCTCGAAGACCTGCGCCGCTATGTGAAGCAGTATGTGTTAACAGGCGGTGGTCCCGCCCAATAAAGATCCATCGTTCTGAGTGGTCCATTGTACGCGTTCGCGGGGGCGACTGCGGCATGTTTACCCGTTTGTCATGTCTGAGGGTCTTTTTGGGTTAGGGTAAAGAAGGGGGACCTCCTTGTTCCCAGATCGTCAGCATCGCCCATATCCTCCCAAATAACTCCGTGTGGACTGTGAGGATTCCTTGGCGGCGGGTAAGCAACTCAAGCCTCTTCGTAACACGCCATCGAATCTCTCAACGTACGAATTTCTGAAGAAAACTAAGTCCTGCTTCGGATACCAGGCAGAAATGAAGATTTTCACGCTGTTACGCACGGAGTGGAGTAGAGTGCGCGGCGAAACCGATCCATATAGCTATGAGAGTATCCACAGTGCCACCAATTAGCGCGCCAGCTATTCCACTCTCAATCGTTGCGAAGAATCACCGCGACGGCAGCGTGGTTCTATCGACTGCTACCGATCGCATCTTCAAGCTAAATGCCGTTGGGGCGCTCACGTGGGTCGTTCTCGAACAAGGCACGAAGGCTCTTAGTCTCAACGAGGTCGTAGACGAGTTGCATACGCAGTTTGAAGACATCAACAGCGACGGTGAAACGCAGTACCAAATATCGCGTGAACAACTCCAAACCGATACCGCCCGCTTTCTCAACGCGCTTGCTGATGCTGGTCTGGTGGCGGTGGTAATCGATCCGAGCGGGCGCGAGACTTATCAGATCATGGAAGGTGCTTGTGGAACCACGTCGACCACCATCGCAGACGTAACCTTAAAAACGACGAACAACTTACAGGCTATCTTCCGCACACCCTCGGTTCCGCAAACCGTAAAGACTCGCCCAGGCAAAAGAGAAACGCTCACTGCCTTCTGTACTCTGCTTGCTTTTGACTTACTACTGCGCTTTCGCGGCTTTAAAGCACTAATCAAGAAAGTCGAAGATTGCCCCACCGCTGAACCGCACACAACAGATCCTGACCTCTGCCAGCGCGTCTGCGCCTCGGTCAATCGTGCGCAGGTGTATTACCCGAAGAAGGCGATGTGCCTGCAACACTCCGCCGTGATCACCTGTTTGTTACGCCGCCACGCTGTGCCGGCTCAGATGATCCTGGCCGCCCAGGAGTTTCCGCCGAAAGCGCACGCGTGGGTTGAAGTGTCAGGCGCAGTGGTTAACGACTTCAAGCAAATGAAAACGAGGTATCGAGAGTTGAAAAGGATCTGACGGAGAAGAACCATGAGCGCGATCGGCGCCATCTTCAATCTTCACCAGCGACCTTTTGCTAAAGAGGATCTGCGCGTCCTCACGGCGTTGTGGCACGGGTTACACAAGTGGGGACCAGACGGTGGCCGTATTGTGACTACCGACTTTGCTGGCGTCTGCTACCAAGCCTTTCACACTAATCGCGAAGCGCGGTTTGAAAAACAGCCACTGGTCGACCCTGACGGCCGTATTCTTGCTGCCGATGTTCGCCTTGATAACAGGGCGGACCTGTTCGCCGCTACTCACAGCCTACTCAACGGTCGCTCTACCGATGCTGACTACCTCATGGCAGCGCACACTCGATGGGGCGAGGTGTTTCCCTTTCATGTCGTTGGTGAATACGCCTTCGCGCTTTACGATCCACGCGAGCGACGACTACTTCTCTCCCGCGATCATATTGGCGCGCGCCCACTTTA
>DATNJO010000938.1:0-10094 GCA_035603895.1 Pyrinomonadaceae bacterium | reverse complement strand
GACGGTTCGTCGACAGTCGCGTCGTGCTGAGTAGCAAGAAAGATTGTCCGATCGCCGTTGAGCGCTTGTTCGAGCGCACGAACCGAACCAGGACGACCAATCTTGAAGGCAACTTTTGTAAAAGGAAATATGACGACGTCGCGGATGGGCACCATCGGGTACCAGGCTACGTCGGCGGGGGTTCTGTCTGAGTATTCTTCCATGGTTTGAAACAGCTTTTCTCTGGGGGTCTTTTGCAGCAAAGGCGAGCACTAAACTTCCGTCCTCACCTTATTGAAAAAGAGGCCTAATTGTAATTCATTTCCTGCAGGTGCGCTACTTTCGCATTTTTCGGGGAAGACCTAATTGAGGTTTTTATCCACAGATTACACAGATCCTCCGAAAACAATCTTTGTAATCTGTGGATAGAAGTCTTAAGCGGCGGCGCCGTCAATGCCGGTAAGTCCTTCACCGGGAACAGCGCGGCGGCGTTCCACCATCTCGCTGGTGATGACAAATTCCTTGACGCGTTTTTGCGAGGGCAGGGTGTACATCGCATCAAGGAGCAGTTCTTCCAGGATCATCATCAGCCCCCGAGCACCGACTTTTCGCTCCACTGCCTGTCGGGCGACGGCCTTGAGAGCGTCTTCGGTAAACTTCAACTTGACGTTGTCGAAGTCGAATTTCTTCTGATACTGCTTGACGAGCGCGTTCTTTGGCTCGGTCAAAATCTTGATCAACGCGCCTTCGTCGAGCTCGTGCAAGACGCCACACACCGGGAGACGTCCGACGAACTCGGGAATGAGTCCGAAGCGAATCAGATCCTCGGGTTGCACCGCAGCCAGCGCTTCCGCGTGACGGTGAGTGCCCGTCTTGACCTCCGCATGAAATCCGAGCGACTTGTTACGCAGCCGCTTCTCGATCACTTTTTCGAGACCGACGAACGCGCCGCCGCACAGGAACAAAATGTTCGTGGTGTCGACGGGGAAAAATTCCTGATGCGGATGTTTGCGTCCGCCTTGCGGTGGCACGTTGGCAACCGTGCCTTCGAGAATCTTCAGCAACGCTTGTTGTACGCCTTCACCGGACACGTCGCGAGTGATCGACGGGTTCTCGTCTTTGCGGCAGATCTTGTCGACCTCGTCGATATAGATGATTCCTTGTTGCGCGCGTTCGACGTCGCCGTTCGCGGCCTGAAGGAGTTTCAGGATGATGTTCTCAACGTCTTCACCGACGTAGCCTGCTTCGGTGAGTGTCGTAGCGTCGACGATCGTGAACGGCACGCTCAACATGCGCGCGAGTGTTTGCGCGAGGAGCGTCTTGCCTGTTCCGGTCGGACCGATCAACAGGATGTTTGCTTTTTGGATCTCTACGTCAGAACGACGGCGGCCGAGTTCGATACGTTTGTAGTGCTGATACACAGCGACGGCCAAGCGCTTCTTCGTTTCATCCTGGCCGATCACGTATTCGTCTAAGAAACTTTTGATCTCGCTGGGCTTCGGCAGCGGCGGGCGAGTGGCTACGGACTCTGCCTGTTGATCGTCGGTGATGATCTCGTTGCAGATGTCGATGCACTCGTTGCAGATGTAGACAGTCGGACCGGCAATGAGCTTCTTAACTTCATTCTGCGACTTACCACAGAATGAGCAGCGCAGAGTATCATCGGTTCGTCTCACCATAATGTCTTAACTTGCGGAGCTCCTTTAGGGAATGCCGGTGTTACTCCCGGTGCGCGATGACCTCGTCTATTAAACCATATTCCTTAGCCTGCGTGGCAGACATAATTTTATCGCGCTCAACATCGCGTTCGACCGTGTCGTACGTTTGACCCGTGTGTTTAGCGATGATCTGGGACGTGAGTTCGCGCATGCGCAGGATCTCTTCAGCCTGAATCCGAATGTCAGTTGCCTGACCCTGCGAGCCGCCTGATGGTTGGTGAATGAGGATACGAGAATTGGGAAGAGCGAAACGTTTTCCTTTAGCGCCCGCGGCGAGCAGTAGTGCCGCCATCGAAGCGCATTGGCCGACGCAGATCGTCGTAACGTCCGGTCGGATGAATTGCATCGTATCGTAGATCGCCATTCCAGCCGTGATCGAACCACCAGGTGAATTGATGTAAACGTTGATGTCCTTTTCGGGATCTTCTGCTTCGAGGAAGAGAAGTTGGGCTACGATTAGGTTGGAAATCTGATCGTCGATCGGGGTACCCAGGAAAATAATATTATCTTTCAGCAGTCGCGAGTAAATATCGAAGGCGCGTTCGCCTCGCGAAGTTTGCTCAACGACCATGGGGACTAAAGCCATATCTTTATTCCTTACTCTCTTCGCCTTCTGAGTCTTTGGGTTCAGTCCACTCAGCTTCGGTTATATTCGCGTTTTCAATTAGAAGATCGAGCGCTTTACGATTGCGCAATCTGTGCGCGATGCTACGTTCGCCTCCACTCTTTGTCAAGGCAGCAAGCACTTGCTCTTTTGGTTGTTGTGACGCGGCTGCGAGCGCATCGATCTCGGCTTCCACTTCTTCGTCGGAGACGGTGATATTTTCGGCTTCCGCGATCTGATCGAGCAGCATCGAGGCACGTACATCATCCGCGGCTTGACCCCTCATTTCCGCGCGCGCGCCTTCCCAATTCAGATTTTCGCTGCGCGGATCGTAACCGCGTCCCATCATCTCGCGTACGACAGTTTGCAGACGTTGAGTCGTTTGGTGTTCGACTAAAGTCTCCGGCACTTCGAATGGATGCGCGTCGAGCAATTGACGGATCACTTCGTCGCGCATGCGGCGATCGGCGTCGTTTTTCATGTGCACTTCGAGGTCTTTGCGAATATTCGCCCTCAGCGTAGCGACGTCGAAGTCGTAACCGAGACTCTTCACCCACTCGTCGTCGACTTCCGGCAGTTCTTTGCGGCGTACTGCGGTTACTTCTGCTTCGTATGCAACCTTCTTTCCGGCGAGACCGGGTGAAGTGAAGTCTTCCGGATACTGAACTTCAAAACTTTTCTTTTCCTCCGGACGAACGCCGAGCAGGTTGTCGGTAAACTCCTGTTGCACGCCTGGTCCACCCAGCACGACTTCTACGTCGTCGACTTTGATCTCTTCTTCTTCAGGTTGTTCTACCCAGTTGCCGCGCGCGTTGATGGTAACGGTGTCACCCAATTCCGCGGCGCGATCTTCAACCGGTACCAGCGCGGCTGTTTGTTCACGCAGGTTTTCGATCGTCTTCTCGATGTCTGTATCCGCGATTGGACGGACCTTCCGCGTGGCTTCGATACCTTTATATTTATCGAGCTTGATCTCCGGCAGTACTTCGACGCCGACTTTCACCGTAAGCGGCGCTTCGCCGAGATTCTCGAGCGCTTCGGTATTGTCGAGTTCGACGTTTGGTTCGCCGATGGCTGAGAGCGAGTGTTCGTCGATTGCGTTGTTGACAGCATCGGGAAGGAGTTCGCGCAACACTTCGGTGCGAATCTCATTCTTGTAGCGCGTGCGCACGACCGAGCGCGGCGCATGTCCTGGCCTGAAGCCCGGCACCTTCGCGGCCTTGCTGTACTCGTCGCTAATACGATCGTAAGTGCTGCGCACGAGCGCCGGCTCGATCTCGATCTTGATCTCCTTGCGCGTTGGGGAGACGTCTGTTAGTTCAGTTTTCATTTTCTTCTACTTGGTGTTAGACAGGATGTACAGGAGTTACACGATTTCTTTAAGAGTCGAATCCTGTAAGTTCTGTAAATCCTGTCAGGTTCTGCACTTGCTTGGTGCGAAAGGGGGGACTCGAACCCCCACACCTTTCGGTACCAGATCCTAAGTCTGGCGCGTCTGCCAATTCCGCCACTTTCGCATTAACAAATGACCGTTTAACGGACGGAGGAGAGCATAGCACGCGTGGTTCAATTGGTTCCAACGAGGATAACTCAGCGCACGCGATAATCGATCTTGGGTTTGCCGAGAAAGTCTTTGCCGGTGTGTTTGACGATCAGGCCGAGTTGTTCGAGTTCGTAATACGCGCGTTGGATCTCGCCTTTGTCGACGGAGAGTTGTTGGCCCAGGGAGGCGGGTGAGGGGAGTGATTCGCCCGAGGCGACGGACTTGTTCTTGATGTGATCCTCGATCTGTTGGCGTACCTGTGCGTAAACGGGACTGTGCGTTCGATCTTTGAGTTCGATCTTCATCGTCAAAGTGTTCGGGTTACTTTCGACAACGATCGCGGTGCGTCGGGGTTCAATCCTTTAGCTTCCGCCAACAACGCCGCAAAGAGTTGGCCGGGGACGATGTACGGTATCGGCGCGAGAAACTCGTCGATCTCGCGTGACATCACGATCGAGCGAGTACACAACTTCGCCGCATCGAGATCGCTCGTGATCGATAGTGTGTCCGCGTGCAACTCGCGCAGCCGCTCGATCAGGCTCTTCACTCCAGGCAGCATGACTCCCGGCGGCGCAAACAGAATAACAGGAAAATGCCGTTCGACCATCGCCAGTGGTCCATGCAGAAAGTCGGCCGAGGAAAAACGCTCCGCGACGACGTAACAAGTCTCCATCAACTTCAATGCCAGCTCGTAAGCATTCGCATACGCCAAACCACGACCGACTACGACGCAGTTTTCCATGAACACATAACGCTGCACGAGTTCCTGAATCGCGGGCCTCTGCTCCAGCGCGCCTTCAACAAACTGTGGAATCACTTCGTAGGAAAACGGCAGCGTGCGGTTAGCCAACTCCGCCGCGAGCATATAAAAGAGGAGCATCTGCCCGGTGAACGTCTTCGTAGCCGCAACCGAACGTTCTGTTCCACCGTGCGTCAACAGAATCTCGTCCACCAGCCGGGTCATCGACGAGTTTGGCTCGTTAGTGATGCCAACCGTAAAAGCACCACCCTGCTTCGCGTTCTCCAAAACACGATTGATGTCTTCGCCTTCGCCGGATTGCGACACGCCGACGACCAGCGCGTGGTCCAACTTCAAACGCGCGTCGTAGATCGTGTGCACGGACGGTGCGGAAAGTGAAACCGGAATACCGGTGGTGATCTCGAGCAGGTAGCGGCCAAACAACGCTGCGTTGTCAGAACTACCGCGAGCTACGAGAACAATCAGTTTGATATCGCGAGTCTTGAGCAGGGAGCCGAGTTTGGCGATCTTGCTTCGCTCTAACGCGATCGTGCGTTCGAGTGCAGCGGGTTGCTCCGCGATCTCTGCGAGCATTAATGACATGGGTTTCGCGTGTTGTTGATGACTCCTGTGGTAAAGTCCTGCGAAACAAAATTCACGAGGACAACAGAGCTTGGCAAATACTCTAACACGAAGCGTTGTTTTTGCGCTGATGGTGATCTGCGCGCAGCTTGCAAAGGCACAGGAACGGATTTCGATTATTCCGCAGCCGCGACAAGTAACGGCGAACGGTGAAAAGTTCCGGCTCGATCGCGCGCACATCGTGCTGGCCGATCCGCGTTCGACGCAAGATCGCTTTGCCGCAACTGACTTTGGCGGGGAATTTAATCTCCGGATTAGAGGCGGGCGAGATCGCAATGCGATCGTGGTTGGGCTAATTAGTTCGCCGTTGATTCAAAAGGCGTTGAAGATCGATGCGCCGGCGAATCTGAACGAAGAGGGATATGTGCTGCACGCGACTGCAAATGGAGTCGTGGTGGCTGGAGGTTCGGCGGCGGGAACTTTCTACGGCTTGCAAACGCTCAAACAGCTCGTGCGTGGTGAAGGCCGGGAGGCATTCATTCAGGGCGTTCACATTGTCGATTGGCCCGCGATGCGCTGGCGTGGCGTTTCGGACGACATCAGTCGTGGTCCAGTGCCGACTGTTGACTACATCAAACGACAGTTACGCACCTTCGCCGCTTACAAACTCAACCTGCATTCGTTCTATATGGAACACGCGTTTGCGAGCGCAACGCATCCTTTGATTGGTCCAGACGGCGGCTCTTTGACACCGGCGGAAATTCGCGAGCTCGTTCAGTATGCGAAGTCGTATCACATCGAACTCGTACCCGAACAGCAAACCTTCGGCCACTTGCACAAAGCCTTGAAGCTCGAGAAGTACAACCCGCTCGCTGAAACTCCTTACGGCGACGTGCTCTCACCGCAACAGGAAGGCAGTTACAAACTGATCGCGGATTGGTATCGCGAGTTGAACGACCTCTTCCCGAGCCAGTTCTTTCACATCGGTGCGGACGAAACGTTTGAACTCGGCCAGGGACAGAGCCGCGAAGCGGCGCGTACACGCGGCGTTGGCGCGGTTTATTTCGAACACCTGAACCGCGTGCGTGAGTTGCTCAAGCCTTACAATCGCAAGCTGATCTTCTGGGGCGACATCGCGCTCAATCATCCCGATCTGATCGGCAACATTCCGAAAGACCTGATTGTTGCGAACTGGGACTACACGCCGCGCGACAATTTCGCCACGCGCATTGATCCGTTCAAGAATGCGGGACTGCAACAGTTGGTCTGTCCCGGTGTTTGGGGTTGGAACCAGATCTTTCCCAACGTAGATACGTCGTCAAAGAACATCATCAACTTCGTGCGCGACGGTCAGGCCGCAGGCGCGATCGGAATGCTGAACACTACGTGGGACGACGATGGCGAAACGCTCTTCGAGCAGGGATGGTACGGAATCGTTTTGGGCGCTGCTGCTTCATGGCAGTCCGGGAGCGTGGATCAAGGCAGATTTGATGCGGACTTTGATTGGGCGTTCTTTCGCAATGAAGGCGATGAGTTTGTGAAAGCGATCCACGCGCTTGGGAGTGTGAATACAATTCTCGGAGTTCGGACGAGTAACGATCTTTTCTGGCGCGATCCGTTTACGACCGCGTTTCAGAACGATGCCCGCACGAACGCCGAGAAGATTCGTCAAATGCGTTTGCAAGTGGAAACAGCATTGGAGAGTTTGTTGCGCAACCGGCAGCGTGCGCGTCGCAACGCGACGATGATTCCGGCGATGATTCTCGCAGCGCAGCGATTGGACCATCTTGGGCGAAGAGCGCAGACGGTTGAGAAGTTGAGTCGTGAGTATTGGGAGGCGTATCTGAACCTCGGCGACCGCGTGCGCGTGCGACGGCTACGCCGTTACTACAGTCCGATTTATAACCAACTGCGTGAGATGACTGAAGAGTTGTCGGTGCTGCGAGAACGTTACCGGGAGCAGTGGCTGGCTGAGAATCGTGCGTATTGGCTCGACAGTGTGCTAGCTCGCTACGACAATGCGATGTCGCTGTGGTTGAGCAAGAGCCGTGCGTTGGACGAGGCAGTGCGAAGGTATGAAAGCACTTCGATCCTGCCTAACCCCGAGGAGTTCGGGCTCGGACCAAGAACCTTGACAGGATTACAGGAGTAACAGGATTTCTTCTTGTAAATCATGTAATCCTGTCTAAAAGAAGGACTTTGATCATGTCTCCCAGTGACAGGCTTGTCTCGCTTGATGTGTTTCGTGGCATCACGATCGCCGGAATGGTGCTCGTGAATAATCCCGGCACGTGGTCCAGCATCTACTGGCCGCTGCAACACGCGCAATGGAACGGTTGGACGCCCACCGATCTCGTCTTTCCGTTCTTTCTTTTCATCGTAGGTGTTTCGATCACGCTGGCGTTTGCGCGACGCGTCGAGGAAGGCACCGTGCAGCGCGCGCTGTACTTCAAGGTGCTCAAGCGTTCCGCGATCATCTTTGGCTTGGGATTCTTTCTCAATCTGTTTCCGAACTTTGATTTTGCGACGGTGCGCATTCCGGGCGTGCTGCAACGGATCGCGGTCTGTTATCTAATCGCGTCGTTGATCTTTCTTAAGACGAAAGTGCGAACGCAGTTTGTGATCGCGCTGGTGCTGCTCGTTGGTTACTGGTTGTTGATGACGCGCGTTGCCGCGCCGGGATTTGCCGCGGGCGATTTGAGTAAGGAAGGGAGTCTCGCGTCGTACGTCGATCGAGTCGTGTTCGGAGCGCACGTCTGGCGGCAAGCGAAGGTTTACGATCCGGAAGGTCTGCTCAGCACGATTCCTGCGATAGCGACAACGCTGTTTGGCGTGTTAACCGGTCACTGGTTGCGCAGCGAACGCACGCGTTGGGACAAAGTCGCAGCGATGTTTGTGGCCGGCGCCACGGGGGTCGCGTTGGGTTGGGCTTGGAACTCGTTCTTCCCGATCAACAAAGCGCTGTGGACCAGTTCTTACGTGCTGTTCACCGCCGGGTTGGCGTTGCAATTGCTGGCGCTCTGTTATTGGTTGATCGATATCAACGGCTTCCGGCGCTGGGCGTGGCCGTTTGAAGTGTTTGGCGTCAACGCACTCGCGCTGTTTGTGGGCAGTGCATTGATGGTGAAGTTGATGGCGTTGATCAAGATTCCACAGAGCGACGGCACGCGGATCGCTTCGCAAGGCTGGATCTTCCGCAACTTTTTCCTCACGTGGGCCACGCCAATCAACGCGTCGTTGTTCTATGCGATCGCGTTTATCTTGCTGTGGTTGTTTTTGATGTGGCTGCTCTACCGGAAGCGGATCTTTATCAAGGTTTAGCTTCGAAACCCGGGCCACGCAGGACGCGGCCGGCGAGGGTCTTGGTGTGTTGGCCTCTGTCGACGCTGATCTGACCATTCACGATTACGTATTCAATCCCAACCGGATACTGATTTGGATTCTCGAATGTCGCGCGATCGATCACCGTGCGCGGATCGAAGATCGTGATGTCGGCAAACATCCCTTCGCGCAGCAACCCGCGATCGCGCAGACCAACGCGTGCTGCGGGCGCACCGGTCATCTTGTGAATTGCCGTTTCCAGCGAGAGCAAGCGCTCGTCGCGCACGTAGCGGCCGAGTATTCGTGGGTACGTTCCCCAGCCACGCGGGTGTGACTTCGACCCCGCGAGTGGTCCATCCGCAGCTCGTGCGCCACTGTCAGTACAGAAACTGACGAACGGCGACTGCATCGCGGCGCGCATATCAGCCTCAGTCATCATGAAGTAAATCGCGCTGGTCTGACCCTGGTCGGCCAGCAGCAGATCGAACACCGTGTCGAGCGGATCTTTTTTCTGCTGTTGCGCGATCTCGGAAATGCGTTTGCCCTGCAACGAGTCCAACTCACGATTTACCACAGCGCCGATCAACACGCCCTGTGGTCCACCGCTACCGAGGTAAATGTTTTCCCAGTCCATCGACTCTTGTGAGATCTCTTTTTTCAAACGCTGCCGGACGGCCGGATCGCGCAAGCGTTCAAGCATCTTCTCGGTTCCACCTTCGAGTGCCCACGGTGGCAAACATGCGGCCAGCGACGTACTGCCGGCGATGTAAGGATAAATGTCGGCGGTGACGTCCATGCCATGATCGCGCGCCTGCTGAATACGCTCCAACACATGGGCCATGCGGCCCCAGTTTTTCTTGTACGCAGTCTTCAGGTGCCAAATCTCTACGGGTATTTGAGCTTTGAGCGCGATCTCGAAAACCTCGTTCAGAGACGCGTCGATCGTGTTTGCTTCGCTGCGTTGATGAGTGATGTAGATGCCGCCGTACTTACGTGCGACTTTCGCCAGCTCGACTAGTTCCCTGGTTTCGGCGAAACGCGCGGGCACGTATTGCAGCGACGTCGAAAGGCCGAGAGCGCCGTCGCGCATTGCCTGGGCGACGAGTTCTTTCATTCGTTCAAGCTCGATTTCCGTTGGTGCGCGATCTTCATATCCGATCACGTACTCACGAACCTGAGTCGCGCCGACAAACGTGCCGAGATTCACACCCGTGCCCTGTTTTTCCAGGCGCTTGAAATACTCGTCGAGTGTGCGCCAGTCGATAGTCAGGTTGTAACGGCGCAGGAAACCCTCCTGTTCTTTGATCTGGCGTTCGTTGATTGGCGCGATCGACTCGCCTTCGCCCGTGATTTCAGTCGTCACGCCCATCATCACTTTGCTCATCGCGCGCGGATCGATCAGTACGTAGGTTTCCGACTGGCCCAGCATGTCGATGAAACCGGGAGCGACAACAAGACCGCGAGCGTCGATCACGCGCGCCGCCGTTTCTTTCGAGAGATCGCCGATGCGAACGATACGATCGCCTTTGATCGCGACGTCGGCGTTGTAAGCTGGTTTGCCGGAACCATTGACGACACTGCCGTTTCTGATCAGGAGATCAAAACCGC
>DATNJO010000937.1:0-5597 GCA_035603895.1 Pyrinomonadaceae bacterium | reverse complement strand
GAGCCGCGGCCGTTTCTCGTCAACGCCGCTCGCCTCAATCTGTCTGGTGCAACTTTCCGCGTTCTGGTAACTCGCGAAGAACTGCCACAGGTTCAAGAGGATTTCACAGACAGTAAGGAACGTCTGATTGAGCTCCTCGGAAACAAGATCATGTCGTGGAAAGGTGAGCTCGAAGGTCAGCGGTTCACTTACGTAAGCGATCATGCGGTAAAGATGTTGGGCTATCCGGTAGCGGCCTGGTACGAGCCCGGTTTCCTCGTCTCTCATTTACATGCGGACGATCTCGCGTCGGTTCCCGCCGCTTACCAAAAGCAGGTGCGCGTTACGAATCACTTCGATCTTACTTTTCGCCTGTGGGCGAAGGATGGCCGGTTGGTTTGGGTGCAGAACCTGATCAGCGTGAGTCCGCAGAGCGACGGAGCCACGAAACTGCACGGTTTCATGATCGACATTTCTGACCGAAAACGTACGGAAGAGGCTTTAAAGGATTTAGGTGGCCGGTTGATCTCGGCTCAGGAGGAGGAGCGCCGTAGAGTCGCGCGTGAATTGCACGACGATTTCAATCAGCGGCTCGCGGTTCTATCGATCGAGTTGGAACAGCTTGGCGACAAGATGGACAATTCGCTTGGTCTGAATCGCAGTGTCGAGCGGCTTAAGACGCAAGCGCGCGAACTTGCAGCGGAGATTCATCGTCTTTCTTACAAGCTTCATCCCGCGAAGTTGGACCACCTCGGACTAGCGGCCGCGATCAAGAGTCTCTGCGCGGAACTTAACGAAAGTGAAAAACTCAAGGTTGAATTTTATCAAACCGGTTTTCCCGCCGCGGTTGATAAGGACATAACACTATGTGTCTTTCGCATCGCGCAGGAAAGCTTGCGCAACTGCGTGAAGCACAGTCAGGCAGAGTCTGTCCGGGTGGTATTGACGAGAACGCGAAACGCCATTCGCCTGCTCGTGTCTGACAATGGCTGTGGTTTCAACACAAACTCGGATTCGATGGAAAAAGGTTTGGGTTTCATTAGCATGAAGGAACGATTACACCTCGTCGGCGGTAAGATCAACGTTTATTCGAAACCGCTGCGTGGTACTCGCATTGAGGTCTCGGTTCCCTTGAAGTTACAAGCCGAGTCCTCAGTAAACTCGATCTACTCAACAGCACCCGACTAAATAGTCAGAGCTGAAGGGAGGGAAATATATGAGACGCCCCCGTGTCATTCTCGCAGATGATCACACCCTGATTCTTGACGCATTAAAGAATTTGCTGGAGCCGGAGTTTGAAGTCGTTGGCATTTTTGCTGACGGTCGTGCCTTGATGGAAGGTGCGCAGGCTCTCAATCCGAACGTCATCGTGCTCGACATCGCCATGCCGAATATGAACGGCCTGAACGCAGGCGAACGGCTGAAACAGGCGATGCCGCTGGTGAAGCTCATTTACCTCACGATGAACCACGATCCCGACATGGCAGGCGACGCGTTTCGCCTCGGCGCGTCGGCGTATTTGCTCAAGAATTCCGCCGCGACTGAATTGCAGAACGCCATTCGTGAGGTGGTCAGAGGCGGCTTTTATATTACGCCGCTGATGACGAAGGGAATGGACGGTTCATTCATACAGAATTTCAAATTGAGAAAGAGCGCTACTCCGTTAACGTTGCGGCAGAAAGAGGTTTTACAGCTATTGGCGGAAGGGCGCTCGATGAAAGAGGTCGCTTTTGTCCTCAATGTTTCTCCACGCACTGTTGCCTTCCACAAGTACACGATGATGGAGCATTTGCAAATCAGAAGTAACGCCGAGTTGATCGAATATGCGATGCGCAGTTCGATAGTGGCCGCGGCTTAGGCTGCGATCTTCTCCCGCAAAGGCGGTAAGGCGCAAAGAAATCCTTTAGAAACGCAGCAGCGCTTTGCGTCTTTGCGGGAAAGATTGCCCAACAAAGAAACTTTTCGTGCAAAAGCTGGTTGGAATTGTCGGCTGACCTGTAACTTTTGCCAGTTCTGTTTTCAGCGCGAGCTTCTTAACATCATCGCGGTTTTTAGAACGATGGCAGGAACGATCCTCACGTTCCGGAGGAGATCGAGTTGGCCGGCGCTCGTATTCTAGTGGCGGATGATCATGAGGAAGTACGCAATCTTATTGTGGAATTGTTGACGCGGCAGTTTGAAGTATTAGCCGCGGTTGGTGACGGGCTGGCGTTTTTGGAAGCAGTCGATCGCTTGCAGCCGGATGTTTGTATTCTCGATATTTCGATGCCGAAGATGAGTGGAATCGAGGTCGCAAAACGAATCAAGCAGCGCGACTCGAAGATCCGGATCGTGTTTGTAACGCTGCACGACGATTCTGATTTCCAAACAGCGGCTTTCGCAACGGGCGCGGAAGGCTACGTTACGAAGGCGAGAATGGCGGGCGATCTGTTGTTTGCGGTAAGAGAAGTTTTGGCGGGGCGCAGGTTTTGTCACACGATGTAACGTGACGATTGTTTGTGTGCGTTTGGTGCGTAACGCACACTTCTGAGGCGGCCAGCACTCCTCGGGACAGGAGGAGGGGAGCGCCGGCAAGTTACCTCAGCAGGATGGGCCGAAGAAAAGCGAACACGGGTGGCAAGCTTCGGCCCATCAAAAGTTTCGGAAAGGATTAGGACAATGAGTGAGTTCTCGCTTTCACAACGGCTGACCGCGGAATTTTTAGGAACGCTTTGGTTGGTTCTCGGTGGTTGCGGCAGTGCTGTACTGGCAGCGGCCTTTCCTCAGGTCGGCATTGGTCTATTGGGAGTGTCGTTGGCTTTTGGTCTTACAGTGCTGACGATGGCGTACGCGGTGGGCCATGTTTCCGGCGGACACTTCAATCCCGCGGTCACGATTGGGTTGTGCACGGCGCGTCGCCATCCTGCTAAGGATGTAATTCCTTACATAGTGGCGCAAGTTGCAGGAGCGATTGTCGCGGCGGGAATTCTTTATCTTATTGCGAGTGGCAAAGCCGGTTTTGATGTCAGTGCCGGGTTCGCTGCGAATGGGTACGCTGACCATTCGCCGGGTGGTTACTCGCTCATCTCGGCATTGATTGCGGAAGTGGTCTTCACGTTCTTCTTTCTTATCGTGATTCTGGGAGCAACTGACAAGTGGGCGCATCAAGCCTCGGCGGGCATGGCGATCGGGTTGGCGTTAACGCTGATCCATTTGGTCGTGATTCCAGTGACGAACACTTCCGTTAACCCCGCGCGCAGCACTGGTCCTGCGATCTTTGTGGGCGGCTGGGCGCTCAGGCAGTTATGGCTATTCTGGGTTGCGCCCATCGCGGGGGCAGTCATCGCGGGCCTCGCTCATCGTATCCTCGCGGAGGAACGCAAAACGCGTGAGGCGCCGTTTGCGCAAACCGTTACGCCATAAAATTATCCTATTTCATCACTAATTCGCCCGTCATTTCACGCTTCAGCCAGGCGCGCGCAGATTCCCAATCCCTTTCAACGGTTTTGGGGGAGACTCGTAATTGCTCCGCTATTTTCTTAACAGTCCAGCCTGTGAAATATCGATATTCAACAACCTTCGCGGGACGCTTATATAGTTTTTCAAACTTTCGCAGTGCCTCGTCGAGGAGAATTATTTCCTTGGATCTCTGTTCGTCAGGGATAAGTACATCAGCGATATCGGCACGTTCTGCTTGCGGCCTTTTCTTGGCATAGTAAATGAGCACTTGACGCATTCGCCTGGCGACGATTGCATAAAACTGTCTACGATTCTCCCAAGTCACGTTCTTTTTGATTAACCTCATTAATGCTTCCTGGACCAGGTCGGTTGTCTGCAAAAGCCGCTCGCGTTTCTCTTTGCACATATAGCCGCGCGCAATCTTTTTCAGCTCCTCATCGACCAGCGGAATTACTCGGTCGAAGGCGGCGTCGTCACCTTCATTCCAGTCCTTCAACAGGTCAGTGATTTCCGGCATAGAGTTTCCGCAAGTAATGGATCGAGAGCCTAATCCATTACATTTGAGACCTCCCAGGAGACTGATAAATGAAGGATCTGAACTGGGATCAGATTCAAGAGATCTATCATGAGGCTCTGAAACTACCGCCCGCAGAGCGCAGCGCCTACATCGCACGCGCTGCCAACCAGGATCCCGATCTAATGCGCGAGGTGAACGCGCTAGTGGGTGTTGGCGCTTCATTAGGTGATTTTCTGAAGACACCGATAGTCGAATTACCGCTCACTCCGCCAGTAGAGAATCTCATCGGAATAAAAATCAAAGACCGTTACAGGATCGAGAGCGAACTTGGTAGCGGTGGTATGGGCCAACTCTATTTGGCCTCCGATCAAAATGTTGATGGAAAAGCGGTCGTCGTAAAGTTTCTATTAAGAGAGTTGCTGGAGAATAAGTATGCTCTGCAAAAGTTCAAACACGAGTCAAAAGCCCTCTCGCGCATTCATCATCCAAACGTCGTCGAAGTAACAGATACTGGCGAGTTCAACGGTAGACCGTTTTTCGTTATGCAATATGTAGACGGTGAAACGTTGGACCACCGAATTCCAAAGGAAGGAATGCGTTTGGAACACGCTGCCTCGATCTTGAAACAGATCGGTGCGGCGCTCGAACACGTTCATGAAAAAGGCATCTTCCACCGAGATCTCAAACCAACAAACATCATGCTCAGACGCGGTACGGATTCGGTGGTGCTGGTCGATTTTGGAATCGCGAGGATTAACAATGCGGATCCGGCGGAAGCTACCGCTATCGGAGTATCACCTGGAACTCCGATTTATATGTCTCCCGAGCAGATTGATGCAGAGGAAATCGCGGCCGCGAGTGATATTTACTCGATGGCGGTCATATCTTATGAAATGGTGACTGGTCGACCGCCGTTCGAGCCAGTTCCACGTTCTGAATCTCTGAAGATTCGGCGTAACGGTCCGCGGGTAAAACCCAGGGTTTTACGTCCAAATCTTTCGCCGAAAGCGCAAGACGAGATACTTCGCGGTCTCGCCTTCAAGCCGGCAACGCGGTACCAAAACGCAAAGCAGTTTGGGGACAACCTCGCGCAAGCTTTGCTAAAGACGGCTCCGGACCGCACGGACTGGCTGAAAGCAGCAATGATTGTATTGGGCGTGGCACTACTGTCGGTCGGGGTCTATTTGAACAAAACCTGTGTCCGACCACCCAGTCGCTCGGTTGATTACTTCCTCACCGTGCAACAGATGCACGACGGGAAGCCATACAAATCCCCGTACAGGTCACACGGCGAGGAAGTGTTCGCCAGCGGCGACAACTTCCGCCTCACGGTCAAAACGCCCGTGGACGCCTTCGTCTACGTATTTCACGAAGAAGCACCCAGGGAAAACGCTAAGAGCTTCAAGTTGATCTTTCCACGCGAAGGTACTAACGGTGGCTCTGCAAACCTCGGCGCGGATAAGTCAATTGACTCGGAGTGGATGACTTTCAGTGAACCACCAGGCTTCGAAAACTTCTGGATTGTCTGGTCCACCGCACCAGTCGCCGAACTGGAAGCGATTAAGACGGAAGCGGCCAGCGGTCTCACCGGCGACACGCTGGTCAAAACCAAACAGTATCTGACAACGAAAGCGTCCGAAATTAAAGCAACAACCTACAATTA
>DATNJO010000936.1:0-5241 GCA_035603895.1 Pyrinomonadaceae bacterium | reverse complement strand
TTAGCGGCCGCTCGCACGGCCTCTTTCATTGCTTCGATCACGAGGTCGCGTTCAATACCTTGTTCCTGGCAAAGCGCCTCGATGTTTTGTGCAATCGATGAACTCATGAATTCTCTCTATTCGTTGGCTCGGCGCTAGTCTCGTCTACTGCGTCGTTGAGCCTATTCAGTTGTCCTACCTGTTTAATTGCCTTACTTGCCGGCGCGTCGAAGTTCTTCCTCGACGTCCACCTCAAGGTTCGCTTTAGTTATCAAATCCAGCGGCACGCGCACGCGGCCGCTTGTACGGTCTTCAACAATCACTTCGTCGCCGTCGAGGCCCACTAAACGCCCGCGGAAATTGCGTTGGCCATCGATCGGCTGCCGGGTCTTCAGCTTCGCGTTACTACCGGCGAAGCGTTCGTAATCGGCACGCTTATAAAGCCCACGCTCCAGCCCGGGCGACGATACTTCCAATGTGTAGGAAGCGTGGATGAAGTCTTCCACATCCAGAATGGTTCCCAGGTGTGTGCTGACTTCGGAACAATCCTCGTGGGTTACACCCTGCGGCTTGTCAATAAATATACGGACAATAGGCTTGTTCTCGGGGCCGGCAACTTCCGCGTGCACCAGCTCGAGGCCGTGGTCGATTGCCACCTGTTCAGCCAATTCCTGAACCCTTGCCGCAATCGAATCGTTTGCCATGCCACTCTCCCGAACGCGACTCTCGCCCAAAGAAAAAAGTGGGCGCGAAACCCACTGGACAAGAACCCGTGCCTTCGAGCAAGCTGTGAATTATACGGAAAGGGATTGCACGCCGCAACCTTGCGGGAGCGGGTGGCGTCAAGAAGTTAAGAGAACCCTACCTCCATTGAAACGCCTGACAACGCAGATGTCGCCGCTTGACCATGATGTCAGATGTGACATATTCTACCTTCGGTGTCACCTCACGACAAACCCCTCCTATGGCTTCGGGGAGAAGTAAAGACCCCACCGTTTTCGGTGAGGGCGCGCTCGCTGGTTGGATATTGTTTGCGGCTAGTTCAGAGTGGTGTAGTTTTATCGATGCCTATCTCACGTCCAATGCCAGTGATTGGCCCGCGTTGTCATGAACTGCGAATCAAGGATGTGAGCCACAGTTGGCGCATCGTTTATCGAATAGATATAGACGCAGTTTTGGTAGTAGACGTCTTTGATAAGAACCAAAGCAAGACTCCCAAAAACGTTGTCGAAAACTGCAAGAAGAGACTTACTCAATATGACAAGACGAGTATGGGGAGTATGTAATGGACCGAGACAAGCAGAAACGCCTCGAAGAAGCAGGCTGGCAGGTTGGTTCCGTCGCGGATTTTTTAGGTCTGACGCGAGAAGAGTCGATCTATATCGAGTTGCGCGTGTTACTAGCGGAGGCTCTGAAAGCACGTCGACAGGCTGCAAAGCTTTCACAGAAAGCATTCGCAAAGGTCATGAAGTCGAGCCAGTCACGAATCGCAAAGGCGGAGGCGAACGATCCAAAAGTATCGATTGATCTTTTGGTTCGTTCGCTAATTGCTCTCGGTGTAAGCCTCACTGAGATAGGAAGGATCTTGGAGCTTCAAGAAGCCGACTTCAAGTATGATTCGGGAACGGCACGTCGCAGCTCCAAACGGAAACAACCCAAACAACCTGCTAAGAAAGCGAAAAAAGGTACTGCCAAAGCGGCTTGATGAAGCCTCATCCCGCATTGAGCTTCGCTTTCACGGTGTCGGCGACGACTTTGCCGTCGGCATTCTTGCCCGCCAAAGCAACTTGAACGGCTTTCATGACTTTGCCCATGTCTTTGATAGAGGTGGCACCGGTTTCGGTGATGGCGGCGGCTACGGCGGATTCGATTTCGGCGACGGAGGCTGCTTGGGGGAGGTAGGCTTCGATCACTGTGATCTCCGCCTGCTCTTTGTCGACGAGTTCCTGACGCCCGGCTTTTTCGTACTGCTCGATCGAGTCGCGACGCTGCTTTACGAGCGACCGCAATAGCTTTTGAACTTCGTCGTCGTCCAACTCAGAACCTTTTTCAATCTTGCGGTTCATCATCGCCGCCTTCACCATGCGCAAGGTCGACGTGCGCTGCGCGTCCTGCGCCTTCATCGAAGCCGTCAAGTCGGAAATAATCTGTTCACCAAGACTCATCTCAAAAAACCTCCTACGAACCGAAGCGTGACTACTAATCAAGATCAACGATCTTGCCGTTATTATTGAACGATCGGACGGAGCCAGCCTCAAGGTTCTCAGAACTCATTCGTCTCCGGATCTCCTTCTCGCGACAATAGACTCCGCTTCACGGTCATAGGTATCAGCCACTTCTCGCAAAGCCGCCGCAAGGCGCAGGTACCCCGCCAACTCCACTTGATCAGCCTTCTCACGCCAATTTGTAGCTAATTCCCGTTCCGGTTTCCCCTCTGGATCAACGAAATGAACTCCTCTTGAATTTATGACTTCAGTGTGAAATCCAAGTCGAAGATCTTCAGCATCCTTTGCGTTCAATACTTCTGCTGCAGATCTATGTAACCACAAGCCATCTGGATTCAGCGGCGCATAAAATAAGACGGAACCTACTTGCTGCATGGCGATTTTGTAATGTCCAGACTCCTCGCACTTTGCTCTCACCTCGCTCAACCACTCATTGAGGAATGCACCGTCGAAAGAACCATCCTCCTTTGTCCCCGGAGGTGATCTCCAGTCCTTAAGTAATCGATAAGCGTTTGTAGCTGCGCTTTGTTCGCTCGGAGTTGAGGTTGAAGATGTCTCGCCTGTGGTCGAGCGAAACGCGGTTCGTATGACGTCACAAAAGAAGCTCGGATTCGTGGCAAGTGTCTTTTCCAAGAGCGACGGAGACGCACCAAACCCTCCATCAAGCAAGGGGAGAAATGCCCATTCCAGCTTTATCAATTCGTCCTGATTTATAGTGTCGTCTTTCTGGAGCACTCCTATCAATTCCGTTACCGCGTGAGGATCCATCGACTTAAGATTCTCTTCAGATTGTAGAAGAGCATTCAATGCTCGAACTATCTGGTTGGTATTAACGTGCTCATTGTTGAAGTGTTGTTTCTCTAAACCTTCGATTGCAGCATGTACCCGACCATTCTCGATCAATCGATCAATTGCGGAACTTAAGTCAGTTCCAGCATCGTACGGATTGGCCCAAGCGAGTCTCCAATATAGGGATTCATCATCTTGAAGCATACTCGTAACTCGGTCCCAAGTCTCATGGGCGAAAGGAAGATATGCTAAGAGCAAAGCCTTTTGATCGGCAGTCCAATTTGTTACGTCAATATTGTCAAGCCAAGCCCATTCGTGTGCTCGGAACCGTCCTACTACAAAATTGATCGCGAACAACCTAATAGCCTGAGAGTTAGATTCCAACAACGCGGGCAAAATACTCGAATCGGTTTCGAGTGGTGCAATTCCGCCGAATGCAAATCCAACCTTGTCAGCTGATTCGACGGTCTCAGCAAAGTTCAGAACAGCGGTAGTACTTCCTTGCGAGTATATTTCTAAGACAGCCGCCTGGCGGAGTTCGTGAAGCTGTTTTGACTGCTGTGCATAATCACCTTTCGCCTGATACAAATTAGTTTCTCGCTGAACAAACAGGCGGCGATATTTGTATTCAGGAGATAGTGGCTCTAGCTGCTGCGCAACAGCAGCAATTTCTGATACGTCCTCTGGGCTCATGGCCCAATTCGCTCCAGAGTATTTACGATGTTTTGAGGCCAAGTTGATGAGCTTATTCCACACGCCAACACGAATCTCTTCAGACAGCCCGCTAATTGCTTCTGACTTTAGATAAGAAAGAAGGTCAATCCTCTGGGCAGGAGGTAGGTTGTTAAAATGAGGAATCAAAGCAGTAAGTTTTGCAGAATCTTTTTTCGCTAGATCAACGGCAAGAGATGCATATCCAGCGATTTGTTCCCAGTACTCTTTATTTGTTGCACCTTCTGACCACTCAGAGGGAATAATCGCTCTCCAAGCCGGCTTGCGTGTCATTAATGAAGATTGTTGTATTTCAGGAAGGAGATTCAATAATAGCTTCCAGCCGACTTCAGGTACTTCCTTCTGAATTGCAGAAACCGCTGCCAACCGTTTTGGTACGGGGGCCAAGGTCTGAGGAAACCAGGGAAGCAAAATAGTCCAAAGTGAGTTTGCTGGGCGGTTTGCCCAGTTGCCGCCTGGATCACGCGCCGCCAGGTATGCCAAATCCAGAATAACCCGTCCCAAATACTCGTTGGACCAAGCCAGTGTTTCAAGGGCCCAGAGAAGACCTGTCATGTAGTTTCTGCCGGAAAACCCTCTACCTTCCTCGGCAAAAATACGATCAAATGGACTTGGATCTTTGGCCAATGTGGACTCTACGGCATCGAGAAACTCTTTAGGTGCGGCTTCCGCAAGTAAAGGCAGCACATCGTTCAAACTTGCCCACATAACCCAATCCGTTTTTTCGAAAATCTTAGAAACTGTCGACCGCACGGTCGCTTCTACTTTGCCGTGAGAGCAAGACGTCAAATATTCGGGATAGGATCCCATGAGCGCTAAAGTTTCAGCTAGTCCCTTACGAATCGCATGGGAGTGTTTAGGAACCTTTCCGTATAGACTCGCGGCGAATCGACGGTCGGGCGGTAACTCAAATTGCGGATCCGATTCACGAAGTACCGTGATCGCGATTTGTTTAAAGCGAGTTAAGTGCTCGTCAAATAAGCGAGGGCCAAGCTCCTTCCAAGCTTCGAGCCGGTTTGTTATTTGCCATTTGCCGTCCCGTTGCCTAATGGGCGAGTTTGGGACCAAAGACAAATCACGAAGTGTAGCAATCCACTCTGCCTGATTTTTAATCATAGTCTTCTATTAGCTTTTTGATCGCCTCGCGGTCACCTTCCGTGTTCTCGTTCCATTCACCAACGAGAGAAGCCAGAGCGAGAGCGTTCGTTTGTTCTGCCCCATACTTCGATGCTGCATGCGCATAGTCAGTTTGGACTTCAACCACATCCCTCGGCGCAAACTCCCTGTCGATACGTTTTGAGAATGCTGATCTAACCGAATCCGATATCGTTTCGATCGTTATAGTGCCAGCATTCTGATTAAACGAGGCTACTTCTTTGCAGACCATTCCCCAGATTCCCGATGCATTATCGTTTGTGAATTGTGCGATGTGTGAGTGGAGCAGTGAAAGTGTGACACCTGATCGAACATCCATATCGTACCCGAGCACATGAAAGCATTTCATAAAGCGCCATAA
>DATNJO010000935.1:0-4625 GCA_035603895.1 Pyrinomonadaceae bacterium | reverse complement strand
TGCTTACTCGTACCTGTTTGCTTACGAGATCGATGTGCCTGTGAATGCCACAACGTTGACGCTGCCAAACAACGAGCAGATTCGCATCATGGCAATCACCGGCTCGAACGAACTGCAACGCGTGAAACCCGCACGCGATCTGTACCGACTATGACGGCTTTAGCTCCGTGTCTCTGTGCCTCTGTGGTAAATGACCACAGAGACGCAGAGACACAGAGGCTGGAACTATGAGCGCTCTTTCATTAAAAGGAATTCGCAAATCGTTTGGTCCAACCGTGGCGCTCGACGGTGTGGACCTCGAACTGCGCCCCGGCGAAGTGCACGCGCTGATCGGCGAAAACGGCGCTGGCAAAAGTACCTTGATGAACGTCATCGCCGGATCGCTGAAACCTGACGACGGTCAAATGCAGATCGACGGACACGCCTTTTCACCCGCGAGTCCGCTCGACGCACGCACGCGCGGCATCGCGCTGATTCACCAGGAATTGTCTTTGTGTCCACATCTATCTGTGGCCGAAAACGTGCTCATGGGAATCGAATCGTCGCGCTTCGGCTGGCTCGACCGCGACAAACTACAGGCGCGCACAAACGAAGTGTTGCGCACGTTTCATCACGCAGACATCCATCCGGAAAAACGCGTCGGCGATCTTCCGGTCGCGGCTCGACAGATCGTCGAAATCTCGCGCGCCCTTGCGGCACGCGCGCGCATCATCCTGATGGACGAGCCCACCAGCAGTCTGCAACGCGACGACGTCGCAAATCTCTTCACACTGATTCGCAAACTCAGTTCTGAAGGCATTTCCGTCATCTATATCAGTCACTTCCTCGAAGAGGTGCGCCAGATCGCCGGCACGTTCACCGTGTTGCGTGATGGACGCAGCGTGGCCACCGGCGCGATCGCAAACACGAGCGACGACGAACTGATCGCCAAAATGGTCGGACGCGCACAACAGAACCTGTTTCCCGAACGCCAAACAAACAACACGACGCACGAAACAATTCTGGAAGTACGAAACCTTGCCGCGCCACCGTTACTAAAAGAAGCCAGTTTCGATCTGCGACGCGGCGAAATACTGGGCATCGCGGGACTGATGGGCTCCGGCCGCACACCGCTGTTGCGCGCGATCTTTGGTCTCGAACCGCCGGAGAGCGGAACGATCTCGGTTAACAAACGTGCGCTACCAAGCGGACGTGCGACGCCCGCTATCCGTTTAATAGAAGGCGTCGGCTATCTCAGCGAAGATCGCAAAGGCGACGGTTTGACGTTGAACCAATCGTTGTCAGACAACGTGACGGTCACGAAGTTTGACACGTGCTCGCGTTGGGGCTGGCTCGATCTTTCGTCGCAACGGCGTCAAGCAGAACGGCTCGTCAACGCGCTCAAAATCAAAACGCGCAACGTGCAGCAGCCGGTTGGTTCGCTTTCAGGCGGGAACCAGCAAAAGGTGATCGTCGCGCGGCTGCTTCATCAGGACGCCGACGTGCTACTGCTCGACGAGCCAACGCGCGGCATCGACATCGGCAGCAAGGCACAGGTTTACGAAACGATTGCCGCGTGTGCGGCGCAGAACAAAGCCGTGCTGATGGTTAGTTCGTATTTGCCGGAACTGTTTGGTATGTGTGATCGTCTGGCGGTGATGAGCCGTGGCCGGCTTTCCGAAGTGCGGCCGATCGATCGCTGGACACCTGAAAGCGTGTTGCAAGCGGCTATAGGAGCCACGGATAAACACGGATGACACGGAGTGGTGGAGGTATCAATAATTCTCCGCGAACTTTTCGCGCGCCGGGGCGGGTCAATCTGATCGGGGAACATACCGACTACAACGACGGCTTCGTGATGCCCGCGGCGATCGACCTTTCCGTCTTCGTACGTGTGTGGCCGCGCGAAGATCGCAAGCTCGCCATCCGCTCAGAAAACTTCAACGACGACATAGAATTTGATCTCGACGATCCGAATCCGGCGCCACGCCATCACTGGAGCGATTACGCAGTCGGTGTTGCGGTGATGCTCGAACGCGCGGGACATCGCTTGCACGGCGCGCACTTGCACATTCGTGGTGAAGTTCCGGTCGGCTCGGGCTTGAGTTCTTCGGCGGCGGTGGAGGTAGCAACTGCGTGCGCGCTCACTGCGAACTCCGATCTTCGTATAGACAAACGCGAGCTTGCCTTGCTCTGTCAAAAGGCAGAGAACGAGTTTGTCGGCGCGCGTGTCGGTATCATGGACCAGTTTACTTCGCTGTTTGGGCAGGCACAGCGAGCGCTGTTGCTCGATTGCCGCTCGCTCGAATTTAAGTTGTTGCCGTTGCCTGACACAGTGAAACTGGTTATTTGCAACACGATGGTGAAACATGCGCTCGCGTCGAGCGCTTACAATGAGCGCCGTGCGCAGTGCGAAGCCGGCTTGCGTCATCTCGCGCAGTTTTTACCAGGCATTAAGGCGCTGCGAGATGTAACGATCGAGCAACTCGAACAGTTTGGCCACGATCTTTCCGAGGTGGTCTATCGTCGTTGCCGTCACGTAATCGCTGAAAACGCGCGTGTGCTCGCGGCGGCGGAGGCGTTGGAGCAACACGATCTTTACGCGTTTGGTGAGTTGATGGCGGAATCGCATCGCAGCCTGCGGGATGATTACGAAGTGAGTAGCACGGAGTTGGATTTGATGGTTGAACTCGCGCGCCCCGTTCAGGGAGTTTACGGTGCGCGAATGACAGGCGGGGGATTTGGCGGTTGCACCGTCAATCTGGTCGACGCCGATCGTGTAGAACAGTTCAAGCAAAGTGTGTCGGGAGAGTATCAAGAAGTCACCGGCTTGAAGCCGGAGATCTACGTTTGTGAGCCTGCGAATGGGGCGGAAGAAATCTGATGAAACTGATCATACTGGCGGCCGGGTACGCCACGCGTCTTTATCCATTGACACTAAATCAGCCCAAGCCGTTATTGCCGGTTGCGGGCAAACCGATGATCGAACACGTGGTGGACCACGTCACCGGTATTTCGGACATCGATCACGCTTACGTGGTGACGAACGCGAAGTTTGTTACCCACTTTGAAAACTGGGCCAGGTCTTACACGCGTCCCAATCTTCATTTCGGTTTCACGATCGTCAACGACCAAAGCACTGACGATTCAAACAAGCTCGGGGCGATCGGCGATTTGCATCTCGTGATGACGAAGCATGAGATCGACGACGACATCCTCGTGATTGGCGGCGACAATCTGTTCAGTAATGACCTCGACGAGTTTGGTGCTTATTGCAAACAGAAGAACGCACCCGTGACCGGTGTTTATGACGTCGGCGATCTCGAAGCGATCAAGAAATACAACGCGATCGAGATCGACGAAGATCATCGCATTACCTACTTTGAAGAGAAGCCCGGGAATCCCAAGAGCACGCTGACCGGAATCGCGCTCTATTTTTATCCGCAAGTGGCACTGGCTCTGATTCGCCAGTACATCGACGAAGGAAATAACCCGGACCAGCCGGGTCGCTTGGTCCAATGGATGTACTCGCGCGTGCCGTTTTATGTTTGGAAGGTGCCCGGATTGTGGTACGACGTGGGTTCGATTGAAACGTTGGAAGAGGCGAATCGTGTGTTCGGCGAGCTGCGCAAGTAAGGCCACAAAAAGGCACAAACGGTGGGCATCGTAAAACGGCATTTTGGAAACACAGACGGTCAGGACGTTAGTCTTTACACGTTGACGAACTCACGTGGGCTTGAGGTTTCGATAGCAAACTATGGTGGCGCGGTTGTTTCGATCAAGGCGCCGGACCGGCGTGGAGAGTTGGCAGATGTGGCGTTGGGCTTTGAGACGCTCGAGGAGTATGTCAGGAACCCGCGATATTTCGGTGGGTTGATCGGGCGCCACGCGAACCGCATCGGACTAGGCCAGTTCTCGCTTAACGAGCATGAGTACCAACTCACGCAGAACAACGGCGTGAATCATTTGCACGGTGGCGCGAAGGGTTTTGATAAGCGCGTATGGGCCGCAACGGATGAGACCTCGAACGACTCTGCCGTGTTGCGCCTTGAGTATCTTAGCGTCGACGGTGAAGAGGGTTATCCCGGGAACCTGAAAGCAAACGTGACCTACACGCTTTCTTCTAACAACGAGCTGGAAATCAATTACGAAGCGACGACAGATCGCGACACGATCGTAAACCTTACGAGTCATGCCTACTTCAATCTCGCGGGCACGGGCGATATTTTGGACCATCAGTTGACGTTGCACGCAGTTGCTTTTACGCCAGTGTCGAAGGAATTGATCCCCACCGGCGAGATGGAATCCGTGGAAAACACTGTGATGGATTTTCGCCAGAGCAGACCCATTGCGACCGGTGGCTACGATCACAACTTTGTGCTCAAAGACTACGATGGCTCGCTCCGACCTGCTGCGCGTTTGTACGAACCGAATTCCGGCCGCGTGCTGGAAATACTTACCACCGAGCCGGGCATTCAGTTTTACTCAGGAAACTTTCTCGATGGTAGTTTGACCGGAAAGGGTGGAGTTGCGTATGAGCAGTACGCAGGTCTATGCCTGGAGCCGCAGCACTTTCCTGACGCGCCGAATCACGCGAACTTCCCGAGCAGCGTGCTGCGCCGCGGCGAAGCTTATAAACACGTTTC
>DATNJO010000934.1:0-2934 GCA_035603895.1 Pyrinomonadaceae bacterium | reverse complement strand
TACGGGCCAGGTTATGAATTATCGCGTAGGAGCGCGCCCAGCTTCGGTTCATCGAAATCAGTCGCAACACTTCGTCCGACACAGTGCGCATCGACGCGATGTTCTCGATTTCCTGTTCGGTGATACGCGGGTTCGCGACCACTGCCGAGCAGACCACCTTGTTTGAATCTCGAATCAGAATGCTGCGTGCCTCGCGATCGCCTTTCATCGCCAGCTTCATGCGGTCTTTCGTGTTCATGAACATGATGCGGCGAATCAATGAGACGCGTTCGGCATTGACTTCGCTACCGGTCTCGAGCCGCTCCTGCTCGAGGACGCGTTGAACGTTGGCGGCGATTTCCTCCGCGGTTTCTGAAATCAGATCGGCGTAACGTTCCGCCGGCAACCAGCTATCGTCGAGATCGGCGTCAGAAACCTCGATGTGCTGAGCGATCAACCATGCATCGTCAAAACTGAGTTCGCCAGTGGCGGTACTTAATTCTGCCGTTTCGAAAAACTCGGCGGCCGCAGTTTGACCACGCGCACGCAGTTCGTCGGCAATCTGGCGTGCGCCGCGTTCCTTTTCAAAAAACTCTTTGCGGGTTTCGCGCGCACGGCGTTCGGCTTCACCGGTGCGCGCCGGGTTCGCGAGTATGGCTTCGATCAACTCCGGCGCACGCACCAGACGTTGCTGGTTGATGGCGATCAGTTCGAGCAACGAACCGTGCGTTGTCGCGGCGGCGAGTTTTGCGAGTGCGTCGTCAGGTGTTTTCGGATTGAGGATCGCGGCTTCGTAAATGTTGAGCGTTGCATCGGGTTGCGTAGCGAGATACGCGAGCACGGTCGCCGGCGTATCGTCAGCGGTTGCTGCGATGAGAAGATCTTCGGGAGTTTCAGATTTGAGAGTTTCTTTTGCGGCGGAGGCGAGTTCGGCATCGTTGCTGGCGGCGAGGGCAACGAGGATCTCCAGCAGTTCGTGCTGCTGAAGCGGCAACATTCCGCGAGCGGCTGCAAGCCGCGCCGGTTGCGGAGCGGTGCCGCTGATGATCGCTTGAACGACGGGATTAGTGGAGCTCAAAGAGGTTGTAATAGGTCCTAAACGACATATAGGACCTATATCGATCTCATGCTAGCGTCACGCATTGATGCCGTGACACTTCTTGTATTTCTTCCCTGACCCGCAAGGACAAGCCTCGTTGCGTCCGACCTTGGGTTGATCGCGGACCACCGTCTTAATTTTACCTGCCTCTTCTCCGGCTGGCGCTGCGCCCTGATTTGGACCAGTGAACGTCAACGGAGACGGCCTCAGTGGCGCCCGGCGGCGAACAGTTTCGGGAGGATCGCCAGAAACGATTTGCAGGTTGAAGAGCGAACGGATCGTGTTCGTGTCGATGCGGTCGAGCATCTCCTGGAACAGGTCGAAACTCTGCTTTTTGTACTCAACCAGCGGATCCTTCTGACCGTAACCAACCAGCCCGATGCCCTGCTTCAAGTGGTCCAACGACAGCAAGTGATCTTTCCACTGTGCGTCGATGATGTTGAGCATGATGATGCGCTCGTAGGTGCGCATCGCTTCGGGACCAATCTGCTGTTCCTTGTCCTGGTATTTGAGCTTCAGCCGTTCCCAAATCGTGTCGACCACTTCCTGCGAGGTGTAGCGCTGCAGATCGAGGCCCTCGCTGTCGACATCGAAATCGTAGACGGTCTTGATCTGAATCTTGTAGTTGTCAACGTCCCAATCGTCGGGCGAAACATCCGGATTCAGATACTGCCGCGTGATGTCTGACAGCAGATCGTAAGCCACACCCGCAGCCGGCGGATCGCCCATCAGGTAGTCACGCTGATCGGGTTCTTCCATCAACTGCCGGCGCAAACCATAGATCGTCTCGCGCTGCTTGTTCATGACGTCGTCATACTCAAGCAGATGTTTGCGAGCTTCGAAGTTGCGGCCTTCAACCGACTTCTGCGCGGCGGCGATTCGTTTCGAAACCATTCCTGACTCGATCGCCACGCCCTGCTCCATGCCCAGCCGCTGCATCAACGCTTTGACCTTATCGCCCGCGAAGATGCGCATCAGATCGTCTTCCAACGACAGGAAGAATCTTGACGAACCCGGGTCGCCCTGGCGACCGGCACGGCCACGAAGCTGATTGTCGATGCGCCGTGATTCGTGACGTTCCGTGCCGAGGATGTGCAAACCGCCGAGCCCGACTACTTCCTGGTGCTCCTCTTCGACGATTCGCTTCGCGCGTTCGAAAGCGACTTTCCACTGCTCGTCAGTTACGTCGTCCGGATCGATCTCGTCCTTCTTCAGAAACTCGCGGGCCATGAAGTCGGGATTGCCACCGAGCAGGATGTCGGTACCACGGCCGGCCATGTTTGTGGCTATCGTCACCGAACCTTTGCGGCCTGCCTGGGCCACAATCTCCGCTTCACGCTCGTGGTACTTCGCGTTCAGCACGTTGTGCGGCACGGCTACCTTCATCAACCTGCGCGAGATCAGTTCAGAGTTCTCAACCGAGACAGTACCGACGAGCGCCGGTTGGCCCCTCTCGTAACAATCTTTGATCTCTTCGACCACCGCGTCCCATTTCTCAGGCAACGTGCGATAGATCACGTCGGAGTTATCGACACGAACCATCGGCATGTGCGTCGGGATCACGATGACGTCGAGTTTGTAAGTCGAGGCAAATTCCGCCGCTTCTGTTTCGGCAGTACCGGTCATGCCTGACAGTTTTTCGTAAAGACGGAAATAATTCTGGAGCGTGATCGTGGCGAGTGTCTGGTTCTCTTTCTCGATCTCTACGCCTTCTTTTGCTTCCACCGCCTGGTGCAAACCGTCGGACCAGCGGCGGCCTTTCATCAAGCGTCCGGTGAAGTCGTCGACGATGATGACTTCGCCGTCCTGGACCACGTACTGGTGATCGAGCCTGTAGAGCGTGTGAGCCTTCAACG
>DATNJO010000933.1:0-2063 GCA_035603895.1 Pyrinomonadaceae bacterium | reverse complement strand
CGAAATTGTGGGGCAGCAGATCACGGTTAGCGGCACGAGCGCGACAGTTGTTGGCGTGATGCCGGTGGGCTTTCAGGTACTCGATCCAGCGGCGCAGTTGTGGGTGCCGCTGATGCAGAATCAGTTTGCGTCAAGCGGGCGTCAGGTGCGGTTGCTGTCGGTCGTGGGCCGGCTGGCTGACGAGCTAAAATCCGCTGCGGCCAACGCAGAACTAAGCTCAATCGCCAATCAGTGGACTAATCAGTACCCCGACACAAACTCAGGTGTCGGTTTGCGTGTTGTCCCGATGCACGATCAACTCACCGGCAAAGTGCGTCCGGCTTTGTTGCTTCTGCTCGGCGCCGTCGGTCTGGTTTTGCTGATTGCGTGCGCGAACATCATCAACCTGATGCTCGTGCGCAGTGCGGCACGACAAAAAGAGATCGCCGTGCGCGCGGCACTCGGCGCGGGCCGCTTGCGTCTGTTGCGGCAGTTGCTGACTGAAAGCATCACGCTTTCACTGCTCGGTGGTGGCGCCGGAATCGTGCTCGGTTCGTGGGGCGTGCAAGCGTTGGTCGCCCTCAATCCGATTCCTATTCCGCAGTACAACCAGATCCGCTTGGATTTCACCGTCCTGGGCTTTACGCTAGCGGCGTCTGTGCTGACAGGAGTCGTGTTTGGTTTAGCGCCCGCCTGGCAAACACTCAAATTCGATCTCAACTCTGCTTTGAAAGAAGGCGGCCGCACAGCGATCGCGGATCGCGGTCAACGGCGTTTGAGCAGTCTGCTGGTCATTGCCGAGACTGCGATGGCCATGGTCCTGTTGATTGGCGCGGGTCTGCTGTTGAAGAGTTTTGCTCATCTGCTCGACGTCAAACCCGGTTTCGCAACCGAGAATGTGTTGACGATGCAGCTTGGACTTCCGAACGCCGCTTACCAGGATCCGCAGAAACGCGCAGCGTTTCTAAAACAACTCGAAACGAATCTTGCGGCCGCGCCTGAAGTTTCCTCCGTTGGTTTTGTCACGCGACTGCCGCTGATGAGCGCGCTCAACAACATCACCAGCTTCCTGGCTATTGAAGGGAAGGCAGTGCCGGCGGGAGAGCGCCCGGAGATCGATTTTCGTCGCGCGAGCACCGGATATTTCCAAACGATGGGCATACCGTTGCTTTCGGGAAGGCTCGTCACCGAACAGGACGTCGTCAACAACGCAAGCTCAGTTCTAATCAACGAAGCGCTGGCGAAGCGTTTCTTTTCCGGCGAAGACCCGGTCGGTAAACGAATCAGCACCGCAAACTCCACCGGCCAGCAAACCCAGTGGCAAACGATTGTCGGCGTCGTCGGCAGCGTTCGGCATCTCGGTCTCGATGTCGAGCCACGGCCCGAGATCTACTACCATACGAACACCTCGCCACCATTTGGTCCAGTCGTCGTGATCCGCACGACCGGAGATCCACAACGGCTGATCTCGATCGCGCGCGCGAAAGTCAGAGAACTCGATCGCGACGTGCCGATCTCAAACGTCAACACGATGGAGCAGCTCGTGGCGCAGTCAGTCGCGCAACGTCGTTTCGGCATGTTTCTCGTGGGCATCTTCGCCGCGCTTGCTTTGGTGCTCGCAATGGTCGGGATTTACGGCGTTGTGAGTTATTCAGTGGCGCAACGCACAAACGAGATCGGCGTGCGTATGGCTCTCGGCGCCTCCGCGTCGGACGTTTTGCGAATGGTTTTGAAGAATGGAATGACTCTCGCGCTGATCGGCGTCGGCATCGGACTCGCGGCTGCCTTCGCGGTCACTCGCCTCATGGTGGCAATGTTGTTCGATGTAAAGCCGACTGACATAGCCACGTTTGCCATCGTCTCCGTTGGACTGATTCTCGTGGCTTTGTTAGCTTGTTACGTGCCCGCGCGAAGAGCGATGAAGGTCGACCCGCTCGTGGCGCTGAGATATGAATAAGACCACACAAACCCGGAACACTCCAGACTCATGCCTCGCATTCTGATCGCCGACGACCAAGCCGATGTTCTTGCTGCGTTGAGCCTGCTGCTGAAAGGCGAACGCTTTCAGATCGAAAGCGCGTCGT
>DATNJO010000932.1:0-2159 GCA_035603895.1 Pyrinomonadaceae bacterium | reverse complement strand
GTAGCGACCTTGATCGATCCACCGGGCAGCAATCGCGACGAGCCGGCCTGGTTGTCCGCGATTATTCGCAACTCGGAAAGTAAGTTGCTGCTCGACCTTCACAACCTCTACGCCAACTCGCTGAACTTTCAGTTTGACGCGGTGGAGTTCCTGGCGAAGATTCCGAGCGAGGCGATTCGAACCATCCATCTCGCGGGCGGAAAGTGGATCGGCCGTAACGGCGCGCAACGTCTACTGGACGATCATTTACACGACGTTCCCGATCCGGTTTACGAACTGCTGGAAGAAGTCGCGGCCCGTGCGCCGCAACCGCTGACAGTTATTATCGAACGCGATGGTAAGTTTCCGGCGATCGAATCACTGCTGGCGCAACTCGATCGCGCCCGTCAGGCGGTACGCCGTGGCCGCGCGCGCACTCTCAAACAACAGGCAGCAGCATGAGCGAATCGCGACTCGAAGTTTTTCTGGCGAGGATTTACGTCGACCAAACGGCGCGCGAAAAGTTTCTCGCCGATCCGCGTGGTGAAGCCGTGCGCGCCGGACTCACAGCGCACGAGATCGACAATGTAGTAAACATCGATCGCGAGGGACTCGAACTTTTTGCACACAGCTTGGAACACAAGAGGGCACACAAACATGGACATAAAAAGAATCAGCACCCCTAACGCGCCGACGCCTGCCGGCCACTATTCGCAAGCCACGGTATACAACGGCCTCGTCTTTGTCGCGGGACAGCTATCAATCGACCCCGCCAGCGGCGCACACATGACCGGCACGATAGAGGAACAAACAGAAATAGCACTGAATAACGTGCTAGCTATCTTGCAAGCCGCCGGCAGCGATTGGAGCCGCGTGCTCAAAATGACGGTCTATGTTGCCGACATCAACCTTTGGGACGCGGTTAACAAAGTCTACGGACGCATGCTCGGCGAACACCGTCCGGCCCGCGCCGTCATCCCGACCGGGGCGCTTCACCACGGTTTTTTAATCGAGATCGATGCAGTGGCGGCCACAGACCAGGAATAAGTTAGCCACAAAGAGGCACAAGAATCACAAAGGGGCTTGTAAAGCGCTGAGCTTTTCATTAATGTAGCGAGCCGATGAGTTCCCCCATTCCCGCTTATTCGCAACCGCCCGCCGACGGTGGCCGCCTGATAGTTCTGACTGCGCCACTTACCGAATCGATCGATCACGCCGGTTATTTCATTCAAATGGCGATGGCTTCGTTGCCGATGTGGATGGAGGGCGTCATCAATCGCAAATATCCGAAGTGGCGCGACGTCGAGTACAACGAGGACGGCTCGGCTCGTTACATGCCCGCCGGTGTGCGATTGGTCGAGAAGTCGTTGCAGCGCGCGTATAGCAACGACGACATCGTCGCATGTTTCCCGGACGACCTGTGGAAATTCGTTGGCCCGCGGACGCGCGTCGTTGCGGTCTCAACCCACAATCCACTCGGCGTGACGTTCGCCGCCGGTGTCTACACGTCGATCTTCGGTTCGTCAAAGATGCCGATCAACTCGCACTACTCGCGCGACTTGTTTGCGAAGATCAAGGCGAGCCCGTATCGAGACAATTTCAAAGTGATCGTCGGCGGCTCTGGTGGTTGGCAAATTATTCAGACGAACACCTACGAAGAACTGAGCGTCGATTGTGTTGTCGAAGGCCGAAGCGAATCGGAAGATACGCTTGAACTGTTTCGCAAAGCGATCGACGGCGAGGAACTACCACGGCGTTTGGAAGTCAAACATCCGCTCGAACGCGAGGCGATCCTGTTTCCCGATACACGCACCACATTCGGCGTTGTGGAGATGACCACTGGCTGCGGTCGGCGTTGCAAGTTCTGCGTTCCCGATCTCAACCCGCAGATCGATCTGCCCAAGGACAAGATCATGGACGCCGTGCGTGCGAACGTTCGCAACGGCAACAAGCAGATCTCGCTGGCGACGGAAGACATGTTCATCTGGGGCCAGGTGCACACGGACACGCCGTTTTACTTTCCGAATCGCGAAGCACTCGTCGATCTGTACTCTGACATCGTGAACACGCCGGGCGTCGAGCAGCACGTGTTGAGTCACTGCACGATCGCGCCCGCGGTAGTCGACCCGTTGCTCATCAAACAACTCTCGGATGTTTTGTTGCCGAAGAGCCCGATACAT
>DATNJO010000931.1:0-5410 GCA_035603895.1 Pyrinomonadaceae bacterium | reverse complement strand
TTTGGCGGAGTAAACAGAACCGCCCAGGTCGCCGAAAAACATTCGACCGTGTTTAAGATCGAGTGAGAGTCCTATTCCCTCCATTAGATCGTTGACGAGAATCTCCTGATCTGTACCAATCTTATCGATCGATGCTCGACTCACTGTGTTGCCTTTTGGCGCGTTGCCGCGGTCCGTCCAGTAGATCATCCGATTATCGAGATCGAGATCCAGATCGATCGGCTCAGGCAATTCGTCGAAAAGTAGTTCGATGTCGGTGCGATTCGCAGGACTCTGCCCTTTTGGTATCTCGAGATTGGCGCGAAAGATTCGACCATCGTTGGCATTGTCGCCACCTTTCTGAGTCCAGTAGACCTGGCCTCCATTGTGGTCGACTGTGATCCCCACGCACCATTTCTTGGCGTCGCGGCCAGGACGAGCATCACCGCTACTCGTGTCCACAAGGGTTTCGATCTCCGAGCCGTCGAAGTTCGCGCGCATCACGCGCATGCCTTCGCGATCCGACCAGTAGATTTTGCCGCCCTGCTTATCGAGCTTTAGTTGTTTCGGAGTGAACGTAGCGCCCTGAGGCACAATTGTTTTGCGATTCGTTCCGTCGAGATTCGCTCGCTCGATTGAGCCATCGTTCTTTGTTGGACTGCCCATGTTGGTCCAGTAGATGTGTCCTGCTTCGATATCAAGGTCAATTCCGTCCGGAATTCTGTTAAGGCCGTCGAGGATCACTCGACGATCCGAACCATCCGGATTGAGGGATTCAATCCGGCCGCCACTGACGTCGAGGAAGAAGACACGTTCAACTGCCGTACCGTTGACAGAGGCGCTGCTCTCAGATGCTCCTGAACGATGTCCATTCTTTGTGCGCAACTTAATCAGTCCGAGGAGTTCTTCGTTTTCCCTTTGCGCGAGTTGGTCGACTGAAGCGCCTCCGGCAATCTGCAAAACACCATCGACGATCGTCTGCTTCAACTCGTCTGTGATCTGAGGTGTTCCGAGCGATTTAATAATCGCTTCGAGACCGGGCATGAGGTGTTCCATGAAATGTTTGATTCCTCCTGGACCACCGCCCAGGTGCCACTGCAAGCTAGGACCCATCACTCCCCAACGGAGCCCTGAGCCATAACTCACCGCGTCGTCAGCGTCGCTCACACTAAGCACTCGCTCCTGAATCAGATACATGATCTCCTTATAGAGAGCTGCCTGCAGCCGGTTGCCGACGTGACCAGGTAGTTCCTTGTGTAAGTGAATCGGCTTCTTTCCGATCGACGCATAAAACGCAATCGCTCGTTGAATTGCTTCAGGCGAGGTCTTTGTTCCACCAACGACTTCAACTAACGGAACGATGTGTGGCGGATTGAAAGGATGACCAACCAGGATCCTCTCCGGATGCTTGCATTCGGACTGCATAACGCTGGGGGTGATTCCCGAAGAACTCGACGCGATGATCGAATCCGGCGGTGTGGCAGCATCCATATCGGAAAACAACTTGATTTTGAAATCCGGACGCTCGGGCCCGTTTTCCTGGACGAAGTCCGCCTGCGACAGCGCCTCTTTCATGTTGGCGGTGAAACTGAGACGGTCGCGTGATGCTCCGGGCGAGAGACCGATTTCGGTAAGCGCCGGCCATGCTTCGTCGATGTATTTGCGCAGATTGGCTTCAGCGTTCGGCGCTGGGTCTGTCGCGATTACATCAAAACCTCGAGCCAGGTATTGTGCTGCCCAACTGGCTCCTATTACTCCCGTGCCCACAATCGCTATTCGATGTATTGCTTTATTGATAGACATGAATCCTTTCCTCTCTAACTAACTCTCAACTTTGGTGAGTCTAGTTAAATCGGCAGCGAGGTTCTTTTGGGTTTATGTCGAATCTTTCGGTTTTCGCTCACTTCGAATTCGTAGCGCTCTTGGAGCGCCCGGATTCGAGCGCCGCAAAGCAACGCAAGCGCCTTTAGAATTCTGGAAGAACGGCCGTTGTAGATGGGTGACACTTCAAGGCTAAGGGTTTGGGATCAATGAAGCGGCTAACAACAAAAGGACTAAACGATCGTGACGAGTTGCTCGATGATCCAAAACGCATCGATCAGTACCGCGCGGTCGGCTTGGCTGAAGGACTAATGAAAGGATCCGAGGAAGACGTGCTGTGGGCCTGGCAATGGCTGAAGGACCACCCTCAATTCACCAACCGACTGCAAGAGTGGTTTAAGCGTCGGGTCGCAGAACTGAGAGTGATGGGCCGGATCAAATGACACCCAAAGCAGTATTAGGAGCGAGGGCCCCAACCAATCCAAAACACGGCTATCGGTCTATTTGTTGAGGTAACTTTGAATGCTCCTGCCTGTTGCGGCTTTGAACGCCTCGGCAAATCTATCGGGGTCAACTCCGATTGCGCCCGCGATCTCCTGCGGCGAGAGGCTCCGGTCGCGGTTGTTCTCGACGTATTCCAGAATTCTGTCCAACAAGTACTTCGGGAATCCACCAAACTTGTTTCTGGTCCATGTACTTTCCGTATAGAAGTTCACAAGATGTTTAGCCAAAGTATCGACCAGTACATTTATATAACCATTACTAATTGGATCTGACGTCAGCTCTTCCTCCAACTGATAGATCGTTTGTTCAGCTAGCGGGTCAACGACGCCGAGCACCGGCGCCAGCTCGACGTGGTCACCGAGTCCGAGTTCTTTCGCCGAGCGCTCAACGACTGAAGGGTTCAGGCGCAATTGCAGGAACTCGCAGGCTTCGATGTAAGCTCCCTCAATAGAAAATCGATCGGGGATGACGATCAGGTCTCCGCGCGACAACTGCCGGCTCGTGAGTTTCTCGCCGCAGTTAATCTCAACGTTTGATGGTCCATCAAGCTTGATTAAGATGGAACACATAAGGAAAGCCTGAGGCAATAACGCAAACGCGGGTTGGCGATAGTGTTCAAACGTGAAGTCGCCCGCGGGATACGAGCTGCTCGAGAATATAGGAGGAAGCATCGTGTGCTCCGTATAATCTCATGCGCTGTGCTAATCCTCAATTACTTCGTGTGACGCGTTAGTTCGCCTCGTCTTGACCTCAACACAATAGAGCTCCGCTATCTTGCATTTGTTCAGTGAGAAATTGTCTCGCGAGGAACCCGCTGAGATGAGGAACCCGTGTTTGGATAATCAAATGCGGCGATTGAGGTTGGTATTGGTTGCGAAAGGCGCGCGCCGTCATCCCTGGGGACTTGAAGGAATAGCTAATGCTTGTGTTCGTTCTCTGTTGGTAGCCCTGCTTCGATCCAGTCAGACTTCCCCTTAGCATAGTCGCGGACGTTCGTATATCCCATCGCTGCCAATTCACGGGCAGCCTTCTCTGAGGCGTGTCACGTCGGACTGGCGCAATAGACGACGATGTCGGCATTTTTATTAGGCAAGAGTTGAGGCGCGAGCTTATCTATTTGATCCGGTGGCAGATTGATCGCGCCAGGCAAATGCGCGTGATGATATGCGGTGGCCCGCAGAGTTTCAACCAGAAGAAAATGATCCTTGAGATCGATCTTCCGCTTCAACTCGTCTCGAGAAATTGTTGGCACCATCGTATTTTCCCCAAAGGCAGAATATCGTTGCTTTGATTTGAGCATGTCGTCACCACGAGGTGACTTTAAACCCTCCTCCACGGCCTCCCGTTGGATACATTAGAAACGGAAAATCGCATCCATGGCAAACACGGTCTGCGTCTTCCGAGTGCCGTTGTCATAGGGTGTCACCCCTCTGGCGAATGACCGCTCGTGTCTAAATTCCGGACGAATAGAGATCAGATCGGAGAAGCGGTGCGTCCACCCAGCGGTCCAGCTCCCGAGCGTGGTGTCAAAGCCTGAGCGCTGGCCTCTCCCGTCGAAGATGAAGTCAAGGAGTCGAAGGGTGATGAAATCTTTGTTCGACAGTTTGAACGCCGTGTAGTTGACGATTCCACCTGTGTGGGAAAGTCCAGGCAGAAATGCGCCAGCGCCGACGTTAGTAAAGAAGGATCGAGGTGGACCTGAGATGACCGATCCCCCAACCAGCGCATCACGCTGATAAAGATAATAAGCTTCGGTCATCGTCAGGATTGTCCCCTTCTGATTAAACCTGTGGCTCCAGGTGACATTGAACTGTTGTGAGTTGTCAAAATTTCCTTTGAACTTGCCGTTGTTGAGGTTTGCTATTCCGCCGTAGATGGAGTCGTTGTTGCTTTTGGACACCCAACGAACCATAGCTTGCGCCGACGGGTGTGCGCCCTTGGCCCAGGGCGCGGCGTCTTTGCCCGCGTGGAAGCCGAGTTGAATCGACCACTGCTTATTGAGCATGATGCTCGCTTGAATACCTGTGTTGGTATAGGCGTCGTAGTCGAACATCAAGGAATGAGTAAACAGATAGTTGTCAGGGGCTAGTTGTGCCTCGATGTCGGGAGGCGAAATATAGCGGCCGAATTTCAAGACCATCCCCTTCGCCACTTTTGGAAAGTAAATCAGCCCGTAAACTTCAACAGGATCGGCTCCATACAAACTATTGCGCCCGAGAAGCTGATCACTAAACCAGCCCTGCGCTGTGGTCCAACGATAGTCAATGCCGTAGAACGTTGTGAAGCGGAACCCCCAGTCCACATGGTTGGTCTGCGCAGTGTCCGGCACGCGCTCGAAGCGAAGTACCGCCTGGTCCATCTCAAGCTTGTTCGGAACGATGGCGTAAGACAGAGGTTGATTGGAGTTGTTTGAAGTGCTGACCGTGAAGCCCGGGTTGAACCAGCCGTAGGCCTTGATCTTCGCTTTCTTGAGAGCTGGCGAAGCGTCCCAGAGAGCTTTCGTCAAGGGCCACACGGGATCGGTGTCCGGGACACCGATTACTGGTCCAAGGTATTCAGTGCCAGGAAAGACTCCATCAAATGGGGCGGGCTGCGCACGTCGTGGAGACTCGCTTGGGGCGGTCTCCGGAGACGCTGACGGAGAAGGGCTAGGATCCTGTTTCGCCTCGGAGCCTGCCGTTTTGGGAGTGACACCTGCCACCAGGCTGTCCTTGTCGGAAGAAAAGACATTGCTTGTCTCTCCGTTGGGAATGGCCTGCTGCGCATGAGTTGTGGAGAATACAATGGCGAGTAGCGAAAAAGTCGCCGCCATGCAGATTGCCCGCTTATGAAAATCCAAGATCACGTTTACCTCTCCTTACAATCGAACATTGCACATCCTTGGGCACTTATTAGAACTTGGCCCAGGAGCGGTGTCTTTCCAGTTCTTGCCGGTTTTGTTAGTTCCTTGCGAAGCCCTGAATGTTAGTGACCGCAAAGTATGGTTTCTGAGAGCAATTTCGTGCGCTCAGACTGCACACCCTTCAGCCTCTTTTCGTGACGCCTCTGCTGAGACGTTTTCCACGAGCTTCAGCATCCTTCCTAACCTCACCTTGTGGAATGTCTG
>DATNJO010000930.1:0-9757 GCA_035603895.1 Pyrinomonadaceae bacterium | reverse complement strand
GTTCCAAGCGTGATCTATCCACTGCAAACCGAAGCGCACATCTTCGCCGAAACGAGCGACGACTTCTTCGCGCACCGCAACGTGCACGAACTCTTGCGCGGCGAGCCGCTGTCGATCGGTTTCATCGACGGTTCACACCTCTTCGAACAAGCGCTCCGCGACTTCATGAACCTCGAAAAGTACTGTGGTCCAAACTCCCTGATCATGTTTCACGACACAGTACCGCTGGACGAACTAACGCAACGACGCACACCCGAAACGCATTTCTCAACCGGCGACGTCTGGAAGACGATTCTTTGCCTCAAACAATATCGTCCCGACCTCGACATCTTTACCATCGCCACAGCACCAACCGGCCTAACGTTAGTCACCGGCCTGGACCCCAAGTCGTCCGTCCTTGCTGAAATTTACGACGACGCGCTAGCGAAACTTCTAAATCTCCCTTTCGAGGCCGTCCAACAGAACCTCCAGAGCGAACTGAACGTCGTTCCCAATGATTGGAACTTAGTCGAAATGCGTCTTAAAGGGATAGAGCATTGAAGACCCCAATTGACCATGCAAACGCCTGTTGCCTTGCTCATCTTCAATCGTCCTGAGATCACCAAGCGGTTGGTTGAAGAAGTAATCCGCGCTGAGCCGCCGCAGGTGCTGGTCTTCGCCGACGGTCCACGTCCCGATCATCCTGAAGATGCCGAGCTGATCGCGGTTGCGAAACGAGTGATCGATGAAGCCCCGTGGAATTGCGAAGTACTCACAAACTATTCTGATGTAAACCTCGGCACAAGGTTTCGGCCTGCGACGGGTCTCGATTGGGTTTTTCAGAATGTCGAAAAGGCCATCTTTTTCGAAGACGACTGCCTGCCGCACACATCCTTTTTCCGTTTTTGCGACGAGCTTTTGGAAAAGTATCAGGACGACGAGCGGGTGATGATGATCAGCGGCAACAACTTCATGGGCAGCCGCAAATTAACTGACGACAGTTATCTGTTCAGTCACTACGCCGGCATCTGGGGTTGGGCCACGTGGCGGCGTGCGTGGCGACACTACGACGTCGAACTCCGGCAATGGCCACGCCTACGCGAAACGTCGTTTCTCCGCGATGTGCTTGCAAACGAAGACGAGGTGGCGTTTTGGCGTCAGTGTTTCGATCGCCTCGTGTCCGGCGAGACGCAGACATGGGATCATCAATGGCAGTTTGCGATCTGGGCGCAACGCGGATTGTCGATTCAGCCTGCTGTGAATCTGTGCACGAACGTCGGGTTTGGACCAACGGCGCAACATTACAAAGAGTTCGATCCGAAGCTCGCGGCCGTGCGCGTGGAGGAAATGCAGTTTCCGTTGCGGCACCCGGCGGCGATGGTGCGTAGTCGTGAGGCGGATGATTTTGTGTTTCGTGAGTTGCTCAGCGGAGGCGTTTCCAAAAAACGCCGTAGTCGCCGGTTGATACCATTTCTTCAGTGATATTGTGCGCGCGGCGGTAATCGTCGACGGCTTGCACGCAGCAGGGAATTGACGGCGCATAGTCGTCGATAATCGCGTAGCCACCGATTGAGAGCTTCGGATAAAGCGACTCCAGCGCGGTCATGGTTGATTCGTACAGATCACCGTCGAGCCGCAGCACAGACAGCTTGTCGATTGGCGCGGTCGGCAACGTATCCTTGAACCAGCCTTTTAGAAAACGCACCCGATCGTCGAGCAAGTCGTAGCGCGCGAAGTTTGCTTTCACTTCTTCCAGCGACACGCCGAGAACATCGTTTGACAGATGGAAATCTGCGCCTTTATCAGCGGGATAAAGATCGGGTGAAGGCGGCGGCAATCCTTCGAAAGAATCCGCGAGCCAAACAGTCCGGTCTTTGTCGCCGAGAGTTTTCAAAACTGCGCGCATGAAGATCGCGGCGCCGCCGCGCCACACGCCGGTTTCGATCAGATCGCCGGGAATGTTTTGTTGGACCACGTCCGTGACGCAGTCCTGGATGTTCTGCAAACGTTTGAGACCGATCATGGTCTCGCCTTCTTCCGGCCAGTCGAGACCCTCTTCGCGCGCGCGTGGGTCAAACTTGACGGCGCGAACGATTTGCAGGTCTTGACTCGCGAGCCACTTGCCGACGGTTTTGAGAAGTAAGTTGTTGTTGTCTGCAGAAAGCGGGCGATACTTTTCGCCGAAGATCGAGCGCGTGAGGCATTTCTTCAGCAGGTCGAGATATAACTCGGTGGGAGATTCTGCGTCGTTACTCATAAAGATGGCGGTGAAAAGTTATGTAAACCAGCTCAGTTGTATTCGACGCCAGCGAATCGTCCTCAACCCAACGCGTCATGCCGGGTTCTTTGATCTCACGCAACGGCACACGTCGAGTTTCAGCGCCGAGTTTCAGATAAAAATTAACCGCCGGATTATCCGAACGCACGCGCACGCTCAACGCTTTCGTCAAACCCAGCTCGTGATGGGCCCAACGTAGCAGCGCCAGCAACGCCTTCGTCATAACCCCGGGTTGCGTATCGACACCGCGAACGATCGCGTCCGCTTCACCCGTGCGTTCTTCCCAGTCAATGAACGCGAGCCCCAGGTAACCGATCGTGCGGCCGTGAACATCGTCAAGCATGAACAGAACGCGCGTCCGATCGGGCCCAACAACTTCCGTCAACCACGCAGCGGTGCGCGCCTCAGTCGCTTCAAACTCAGTGAGAAACGATCCCACGAAGCGATTGCGCCACTCAGTCAGAAGGCGAACGTCGTTGGCCGTGCCAGCCGGTCGTAGCACAGCCTCACACGGATCTCCAACAGGAATCGAAAAATGATCCGTGGTCATCCGTGTTTATCTGTGGCAAAGAATTCTCGAACGCCCGCGATCACAAGATCAAGCGTGTCGGTCGTCATCATTGAGTGTAACGGCAGCGACAATACTTCGTTCCCCACGCGATCGCTGACGGACAGATCGCCGCGGCGGCAGTCCTTAAATAGTGTGAACCAGTGACCGGGTTGCCAATGAATGCCGGTGTCGATATCTCGTTCGCGCAGGTATGCGCGCAACGCGTCGCGCCGTTCGCCCGGCACGCGGATGTAGTAGAGAAACGGCGTGATGTCGTGGAAATCTGTTTGCGGAACTTTGACCTTCGCGACGTCACGCAGCCGTTCGTTGTAATAACGACACGCGGAGTTGCGGCTTTCCGCGATACGATCGATTTTTTCAAGCTGTGCCAGACCGATCGCCGCGTGCATGTTTGCCATGTGATAGCGAAACCCGAGCGTCCGCATATCGTAGGTCCACGCACGCTCATTCGTGTACATCACCTTCGCCGGTTGCGTCATACCGATCAACCGCATCTCCTGAACCCGCTCCAATTCCTCTTCGCTGCGCAACACGAGTGCGCCGCCGTCGATGCACGTGATCGTCTTAACCGGATCGAAACTAAACGTCGCGACGTCCGAGAAGCTGCCAATCGGACGGCCCTTGTATTTCGAACCAAACGAATGCGCCGCATCGTGCAGCACCCTCAGACCATGCAGCCGCGCAAACTCCGCGACGCGATCGTGATCGCAAAGCACGCAGTCGTAGTCCATCACGATGATCGCTTTCGTGCGCGGCGAAACGAGTTCCTCAGCTTTGTTGAGATCGATACAAAGCGTGTCGTCCTCGATATCGCAAAAGACAGGTTCGGCGCCGGTCGCGATAATCGCCTGGAAATCCGCGGCGTTATTAAACGAAGGCGTGATCACCTCGTCACCCGCGCCAACACCCATCGCGAGCAGCCCGAGATGAATCGCCGCGTGTCCGGTGCTGACTGCCGCAACGTACCGATCGTGCGCGCCAAGATATTCTTTAAGCTTCTGCTCAAATTCGCCGACGTAGCTGCCCATGCCGAGCCAGCCCAGTTCCAGCGCACCGCGGCTTGCTTCTATTTCCTCTTGTTCGATCAGCGGTTTGAAAACAGGTATCTTCATTCGTTCTAAAGCGCAAAATCCGGGTAGTTGCGATCGCGATCGTTCATGATCACGTCATCGGTTACCGGCCACGCGATCCCAAACGCCGGATCGTTCCATCTGACGCCGCGTTCGCTCACCGGCGCGTAGCCTTGCGACAACTGATAAAAGACTTCCGTTTCATCTTCGAGTGTTTGAAACCCGTGCGCGCATCCTTCGGGAATGTAAAGCATCAACCGGTTTTGCGCGGTCAGCTCTTGTGCGAACCACTGTTTGTAAGTCGGGGAACCGTGGCGCAGGTCGATCAGCACGTCGAAGATTGCGCCGCGCGTGCAGCGAACGAGTTTTGCTTGTTCGTTTGGCGTTGTCTGAAAATGCATGCCGCGAACGGTGTGTTTACGCAAGTTGAAAGAAATCCCGGCCTCGATAAATTCGGCACGCAGCCCGTGGTCTGAAAACTCCTGCCGCGAAAAACTGCGCGCGAAGAAACCGCGCAGGTCTTCAAACTTCTCCGGTTCGATCACAAACGCGCCTTTGAGTTTCGTTTCTTTGAAAATGATCATCGGTTTCTATACAACTCTCACCTGAGGCACTGGGACTATAAAGCGGCCGCCTCGTTTGCGGTACTCAGTCTGCTGTTCGAGAATTTCGTCCGCGAAGTTCCACGTCAGTAGCAGCACGTAATCGGGCATGTCTTCGAGCAACTTTTCCGGCGCGTGGATTTTCAGGTGCGTGCCGGGTGTGTAGAGGCCCTGCTTAACCGAACTGCGGTCGACAACGTAATCGAGTGTCTCGCGGCCGAGACCGCAGAAGTTTAAGAGCGTCGTGCCTTTCGCAGAAGCGCCGTAAACGGCGATTCGTTTATGGCAGCTCTTAAGATCGCGCAAGAGTGTAACGAGTTCGTCACGCAACCGCTCCACTTTCGCGCCGAAGTTGCTATAAAAATTCAATTCGCCGAGGCCCGATTCTTCTTCCTCGCGCAGCAGTTGGACCACAGACTCGTCCTGGTTTTTCTCGTGGCCGGCGTAAATACGCAACGTTCCACCGTGAATCGACAGCCGCGCGACGTTTTGAATCGTTAGACCATTACGAGTGAACAAATGGTTCAGCGCCGTCATCGAGAAATAGCTCAAGTGTTCGTGATAGACAGTATCAAATTCGCAGTGGTCGATCATGTCCTTCACGTAAGGCACTTCGACGACGATGACGCCATTCGGTTTTAGCAGATTACGCAGACCGCGCACGAAACCGTTCAGAGCCGGAACGTGGGCCAGAACGTTGTGGGCGTGAATTACATCTGCTTTGTATCCCTCTCCTGCCAACCGCACCGCCAGGTCTTCGCTGAAAAAATCACAAATGGTCCGGACACCACTTTGGTCGGCGATTCGGGCGATATTTGTTGCCGGCTCGATGCCCAGCACCGGTACGCCCGCGCGTTTGTAATATTGGAGGAGATAACCGTCGTTGCTGGCGACTTCGATGACGAGACTTTGCGCTCCGAGATGTTTAGAACCAATCAAAGACGTGGATAGAGCCTCAGCATGGCGCAGCATCGTGTCGGAAAACGACGAGAGATAAATGTATTCGCGAAAGAGTTTTTCGGGCGGCACTGTTTCGGTGATCTGCACGAGCGAGCAACGCGGACAGAACACGAGCTCGAGCGGATAGGTTTCTTCGGGCTCGTCGAGTTGTTGTGCAGTTAGAAGCGCGTTCGCGAGTGGCGTGCGGCCGAGGGAGAGGATTTTTTGAAGTTCTGTACACCCGCATGACCGGCAGGCAGTCGACTGGCTTGCGATCATTAAACCCCTGCTCCCAAAAACTCCCGGTACCAGTCAATCGTACGTTGTAGACCTTCGTCCAACGTGAAGAGCGGCTTCCAGCCCAAGACCTCGCGCGCTTTGCGAGCGCTCAAATATTGCTCGCGGATCTCGTTCGCAGCTTCGTTACGCACGTCAGGCTGAAGGTTCGACTTCATCAATTTGAGAATGCGCTCGACCAGCTCCGACACAGTAACCTGTGTTTCGTTTGAAAAGTTGAACGCTTGACCGGAAAGTGACTTGTTGTTTGAGAGCTGCTCGGCAAGCAACATGTTGGCGGACGCACCGTCCTCGGCATAAAGATAGTCGCGCACAAACTTGCCGTCAGATCGAATCACCGGACGCTGTCCGCGCAACACCGAACGAATCGTGCCCGGCACGATCCGATTCCAGTTGAGATCGCCGCCGCCGTAGAAATTACCGCAACGCGTGATCGCGACCGGTAGATCGTAAGTCGCCGCATACGACTGCGCGATCAGATCGGCGCACGACTTACTCACGTCGTAAGGATGCCGGCCCATCAGCGGAGCGTCTTCAGCGTACGGAAGCTGTTTGTGTTCGCCGTAAGCTTTGTCTGATGACGCCACGACGATCTGTTTGACTGTCGGACTGCGGCGGCACGCTTCGAGCAACGCCCACGTGCCGGCGATGTTTGTTTTGAAAGTCGAAACGGGGTTTCGATTCGCGATCCCGACGATGGTCTGAGCGGCGAGATGAATCACTGTGTCGATCTCGTATTCGCCGAGTGCGCGTTCCAGTAGCGACTGGCTGCGCACGTCACCATTCACAACCTTCACGCGATCCATCAAACGCGCGCGCACAAATTCACTCTGCGGCACCCAGTCACGCACCACACAAACCACATCGGCTTCAGCCGCGAACAGTTGCCGCACCAGCCACCCGCCGAGCAGACCAGTGGCGCCCGTCACCAGCGTCGGCCTGTCCCGCCAAAATCGCTTATCTACTTCCATACACTTTTAGACTTGATTACAGAATTGACAAGATGACAGCTTGTTAACCTTGTTAATCCTGTCTACCAGACCTTCCAAGGTGGACTCGTGCGCCACAAACTCTCCAACAATCTCACTTCACGCATCGTGTCCATGCACTGCCAGAACGCTTCATGTCGAAACGCGACGAGCTGTTTGTCCGCCGCCAGTTTCTCAAGCGCGTCTGCTTCCAGACTACTCTCGTCGCCCTCAAGATATTCAAACACTGCCGGCTCGAAAACCATGAACCCGCCATTGATCCAGCCCTCGCCGATCTGCGGCTTCTCGGTAAACTCCGTCACCAGATCTCCATCGAAGATCAGACCACCAAAACGCGCGGGTGGCCTGACGGCGGTCACGGTCGCGATGCGTCCGTGTTCGCGATGAAACTTCAGCAGCTTGCGCAGATCCACATTGCTGACGCCATCGCCGTACGTCAACATAAACGTCCCATCCGACAACCACGACTGCAAACGTTTCAAACGCCCGCCCGTATTCGTTTCGATACCGGTATCTTTGAGGTGGACCAACCAGTCTTCGCAATCGTTCTGGTGGTTAGCCACGACGCCGTGAGATAAATTGATCGACATGCTGCCGCTCAACGAACAGTAGTCGATAAAGAACCGCTTCACGATCTCGCCGCGATAACCGAGCGCGATGAAAAATTCTTTCAAGTCGTGATGCGCATAGTGCTTCATGATGTGCCAGAGAATCGGACGGCCACCGATCTCGACCATCGGCTTCGGCTTGAGCTCTGTTTCTTCGGTCAGACGCGTACCGAGTCCACCGGCCAGAATCACAACCTTCATGATATGAGTTCTCGCGACACAAACTGCGACGTCCATTGCAACATCGGACGCACGATTCCCGGCATTGGTCCAGCGTAGTCGCCGCGCGCGGCGTTTCCTTCGAGACTATCGACCACGTGAAAGGCAACAATATCACGTTCGTGAAAATGCACCCGCGGCGGCTCAAACGTAGCGATGGACGCGCCGACGATCAGCGTACCTTCCGAAAAGAAGTTACCCGGCACCCACGCGGTCGTCACAAATCTTCCCGCCGGTCGCGGCCGCCGCAGCCATTCACTGTCGTGGTCTATCGCAGTAAAAACACAAACGCCTTCCAGATTGATGAACTGAAAAGTCGGCGCGAGCACGTGACCGCCTTCGAGGACTTCAAACTCCATCTCGACGCCGACCGACGAGCGAATATCAATCGTCTCGCAGAGTTCACCATCTTCGGAACGAACACGCACGGCGGCGAGCCGTGCGATCTCGTTCCCAGGCGCTTCCGCGATGTTCTTCCATTCTCGCGCGGCGTTAGTGCTGCTGCCGGAACCAAGATAAATCCCCACCGCTTCGTGCGATGGTCCATCAAACGCGATGGTCCCATTCTCCAGCAGAATCGTCCGCGGACAAAGCCGCGTCACGGCCGGCATGTTATGCGAAACAAACACCACGGTCCGGCCTGACTGGTGAACGCTTTCCATCTTGTCGAGACACTTGCGCTGAAAACGCGCGTCGCCCACGGCCAAGACCTCATCAACGAGCAAAATCTCCGGATCGAGATGCGCCGCTACGGCAAACGCCAATCGTAAATACATTCCGCTCGAATAGCGTTTGACCGGCGTGTCGATAAACTCGTCAATCTCGGAAAAGGCGACGATCTCATCAAACTTTCGCCGCATCTCCGCGCGCGACATTCCCATGATCGCGCCGTTCAGGTAGATGTTTTCCTGACCCGTTAATTCCGGATGAAAACCTGTGCCGACTTCCAGCAGACTCACAACGCGCCCGTAAAGATCGATCCTTCCCGATGTCGGCTCAGTAATCCGCGCCAGGATTTTCAGTAACGTCGATTTGCCTGCGCCATTGCGTCCGATGATGCCGAGCACTTCACCCGCCGCGACATCAAAACTCACGTCGCGCAGCGCCATGATTGTTTCGGCGTTTTGAGTAGACCGGAACCGTTTCAGTGGCGCGCGCACCGCTTCCGACAACGTATCGCGAAGGGTGACAAATGAATTATGGCTGGAACCGAGTTGATACTGCTTGGCAACGTTGGTCGCCCTGATGATCGGCTTCATTCCGTTAGAGTGTAACAGTCACCGATTATAAGGGTTAAAGAAAATTCCCCGCACGCCTGGAAGAGCATGCGGGGAATAGATAACTAAGCCCAGACCTTGGGATTAGTGGACAGTGATGCCAGGGCCAGTAGGCGTACCGGGAGTGGTATTGCCTGCGTTCCTGTTCTGGCCGTCCGACGAGATGACAGACGTGGTGCCACCGAAACCAGTGGTGTTGTTGAGCAACAGGTTGCTCATCGCGCGAATGGATGAGCTGGCCGCGGCGTTAACCGCCGTTCCGTTGTTGGCCAATACGTTGTCTCTGATGTTCATCTGCGCAGTCGAAGCACTGGTCGAAACGCCGTTGGAGGTGTTCGCTGCAATGCGGCTGTCCGCCACGGTGACGAATCCATTCGCGGCTGCTTCCACACCGGTCGTGTTGTTTTCGATGTTGCAGTTGCGGATGTTGGCGACTGCGAAACCGCCGGTCGAAGTAGCCCTGATACCCGTGACGGTCTTGTGAATCATCGTGTCGCTGACAAACAACTGGCCGTTTCCGGTGAGGGCCATTCTGATACCCATGCCGGAAGTGGTTCCGTTGCCGGTGAAACCGTCAATCACACAGTCTTCGACAAATACGTTAGTCGCGGCCAGGAGGCTGATGCCGTTGATACCGGTCGAAGCGCCGTTGATGTCGAGGGCACGTAGACGAACAGCTTTCCGCACGTCAGCTGCGTCGGTGATGTTGATGATAATGCCGTTTACCAACGAGGCGATGATCGAGCCGTAGCCAGCGCCGTGGGTGCCATTGATGTAGATAGACTTGGTAATCGTAACTGCACCATAGCCACCGGGATCAAGCACGCTGATCTCTCCATCCTTGGCGGTTTTTGAAATGGCGCCCGCGAATGTCTTGCAGGGGGCGGTGCGGCTGCACGGATTGAGATCGTCGCCAACACCGGAAACC
>DATNJO010000929.1:0-14184 GCA_035603895.1 Pyrinomonadaceae bacterium | reverse complement strand
GTCTTCAGAAGTTCAAACAGTGAAGGCTGATCCGATCTCGTGATGGTCTGAAGTCGTGCGGAACCGTCGACGTGTGTTACGGCAGGCAATGCCGAACTGATGCACCGGTGAAATGAGAGCATGTACTTCGACGGTAGTGGTCCTGCAAAATACTCATGAGCAACTTCTTCAATGCAAATAGGGGCGATGGGCCGATAATCATCACGGAACTTAATTAAGTTCAGACGCTGTCGACTGCCGGCGGACTTTGGGCATGCGAGCAACGAGCGACTGCCCAAAGATCGTGGACCGATATCACATCCCCCTTGAACCCAAGCGATGACGCCACCCCGGAGCATGATCTCAGTCAGCTTCCTATAATTGATGTCGGCTTGAGTGTATTCATTAGAGTCTGGTGTTGAATCCCAGACGAATTCCGCACCGCAGTTGACGGACCATGAAAGCTTGGGATCTCCGTTCAGATGACGGATCGCGTCGGCAGCAGCGCCAATCGCGATACCGCTATCGTTACAGCATGGCGGGATGAACACTCCACTGAAATGCGTCGAGTTACTCCACCAGTCGTTCCACTGACAGTTCAATCCACAACCTCCAGAGATCAGTAAGGGTAACCCTGGCTTGATCCGAGTTCTTGCGAACTCGTGAAACTGTTCGAAGACTGCCTCCGTCAATAGATTCATAGTGCGAGCGAGTTCCAGGGAACGAACGCCGGTTTGGTAGCAGGGAGCGCGTGAGAAATCGGTCCGATCGACTTGGTGCCAGTCAAATTCGTTAACCAAAAAGTCCACGAACTGCCGCTCACTTGCGGTGGGCCTGCGATTGGCACCGTATGCTGCGAGGGCCATAGCCTTGCCGGCAATACTGAGCGTAAAAGGATTCGGTAGCGCAGTATTTGCGATCCAGAATGGTAATAGGTAAATGTTCCCGATGTGCGCGCGAACAGTACCAAGGTGTGAGATCGACAGATCATCATTGAGAACGTAGAAATCACCTAGGGTCCCCTCCCAGACTAATACTGCGCACGGCGGCGAGAATTCAGGTGGCGACAGCGCGTATGAACACATAATGTGCGCTCGCTCGTGCGTGCAACTGTAGTATTGAACTTCCCTGCCGAGAAAACGGCGGACTGTTGCTTGATGCTCGAGATCCGAGATACCTGTATAACCGGCAGCGTACTTGGATAATTCGGGAACGATAGGAAATGACTTAGACCATCCACTATCGACAATTATGTCTGGAATCCGCGAGATGCGTTCAAGTGCTGAGAGCAGAAGCTCGGGTGTGATTTCAGCATGTCGTTCGAATGAATCCTTCTCCGACTCGTGACAAAACTCCAGCTTTCCGTCTTGAACGTAAGCGATTGATCCGTCATGACCTGCCTTTAGGGCCAGCACGTCCATCGTGTTTACCTTTACAATTACGAGTCTTGCCGAGACGTGAAGATATTGTTGAGTTTAGAGAAACGCAGTTACGACTTCAGTATTTACTTCTACTGCTGGCCACTTAGGACAAAACGGCTGCTGATGTCTTTACAAGCGCCACGCCACGAAGCGCTGACCTTTTATCTCTTGTTGGATCGTTGGATCTCCACCTTTCACGCCGTGCTGGTATAGGACAAACTGCGCACGCGGTGAGTGGGGTAGTTCTGTTCAAATAGTCTTGGAGGAGGTCTATATTGAATGCGGCGATGTTTTCGTCCCTCGCATAGGCCATGTGACAGTACGAAACGCCGCTGGGTGAAATCACACGACATCCACCTTTATAAGGGCATCGAGACCAGTTAGAGTATTGATCATAGGTGCCGCTAAATTTAGGATCAGATTCCCCATAAACATCGAATTCATCAGCATTCCAGAACTCCACTGTGGTGCGCTTTCGCAGCCAGTCAAGCACGCCGGTGTCCGTTAAGGCCTGTAGAATAGGCTCGTTCACTTCATAGAGGGAAAAGATGACACGGTCCAGACTCGCTAAGGCTAGGAGGATGTCTGGACTTAAATTCGTCATGTTTGAAACAACCTTGAGTCGTTCGAACAGACGGCCACGACGCTGTTGTAGCGTCTTAACGATTTCAATGAAGCGAGGGTGCAGTGTTGGCTCGCCGCCAAGTAGAGTCAACTCTTCAAAGCAGATTCCATTCTCTGAATAATGGTCCAACGTTTCTAGCATCTCGTCGAAAGTCCACACAAACTTCGGCTTCATTACAGTAGACCATCGATTAGGAAGTTCTAAGAAACAGCAATGTGCGCACGATAAGCTGCACGTGTTGAGAAGAAGAATGTCGAAGTTGCCTTTTAGTAACTTCGAAGTGTTTTGTGAGTTCCCAATCCCGAGTGAGTTCGTGAGTCTGGTCATGGCAGCACACTTAATAATCCGTGACTTTGCCGTTGTCAAGGTTTCGTACAAGACCTGACGTTATCACATTAATTATTTGGTGAATTAACATTGCTGACGATCGCCCCTTATTTCGTCCGTCTCACGCGCTACTCGTGTGAGGGAGAGGTGGCGCACTAAGAAGATTGCGCTATCTACCTCTCTCACTTTTTCCTAGGAAATCACGCCGTAAATCTTTAGTGCTGTTTGCGCCTCTTCACTGTTACGACTCATTGTTCCCTAGTTGTTAGAGCATTCCTTATGATCTACTCGATTCTTTTCTGTTAGCCCACCTATCTCTTGAAGTCTAATCGAAGCTTGACGGAGAGTGATCTGCTCAAAAAACTTGCAACTATGGAACAACGTGATAGAATCCCGGCACCTCGCGAACCAAGGGCAGAAGTATAGTGATTTGGCCGGCTTCCTTATTTCTCTCTTAACCGGCCTGGTTCCATCGTTTTCTCATTATTCCAAGCAGACAACTGGCGCGGATGCGCCTGAGCGCAGTGAGCAGTTCTTCTCTTGTCCGACCCAATTAGGAGGAACTCTTGTGTCTGATGCAGCTCTTGCTCATAAACCAAAGCGTGTTCCACTACCGGGCCTTCCTGCAACACACTTTCAACATCCACTCGACCGACAAGCTACGGAGAATCTGAAAAAGATTAAGGGATTCGATTGGCTCGTCGGAAAGTTTATCGAATACGGCTTTGAGCGGATTGATTACATCACGCACGTTGGTGGTGCCGTCCGTGTTGGACCAAGACAAATGGCAAAGCACTACGCAATGCTCCGTGAGTGCTGCGACATGCTTGAGGTCGCCGAACCTGAAATGTACGTCATGCAGGGTGAGGTCAACGCATTTACATCAGGCCATAATCATCCTTTCATCATCCTTGAAACAGCCCTTCTTGAATTGTTGGATAATGACGAGGAGGTAATGTCGGTGATTGCTCATGAAGTGGGCCACATCAAGTGTGGGCACGTGCTCTACAAGACGATGGCACGAGCAATAAAACCTTTACTTGAGATTGTTGGTGGCTCGGTTCCTGTAGTCGGGAAATTCGTTGGTTCTGGAATCGAAGCAGGTCTGTTGACGTGGAGTAGGTATTCAGAGTTAAGCGCCGACAGAGCTGCGTTGCTGGTAATGCAAGATGCCCATCCCATCATAACGACATTAATGAAACTTGCCGGAGGAACAGAGAGGCACGTCGAACACTTGGACTCACAACAATTTCTGCTCCAGGCCCGTGCCTACAAAGAGGGTTTGGACCAACATTTATCCGATCGCTTCTATCGGTTCATTGTCAGCATGCGTGCGACTCACCCTTTTCCTGTTGAACGCGCGCGATTGCTGGACGAGTGGGTGGGCAGTCAGCAATACGCCGACATACTGCTTGGTAAATACACGACCCCAACAACGGTTCTCGCAAAAGTGAGATTGTGCCCCACTTGCGGTTGGCAAGCAGGCCCGAAAGACATGTTCTGTGCCACAGACGGAACGCCGTTATCGCCGCACTGACTTGTCTTGAAGCGGACACAACAGTCGTACAGCCTGCGATTCTTTATAAATCTAAGGAGAGACCTCAATGAGCACGCCAACACCTAGACTGAATCTTGACCTGTATCCAGCAAAGGAGCAATTTGATCAGTTTGTTTCGTCATTACCAAAAGACGGAGCTGCAGTGCCTTCTACAAAACAGGCGGATCTGGCTTTCGTGGCTTGGAGGATGTACCAAGAGGGGCTCCCACATCGCGATCGCCCAATGTGCCTCTATTACTTCTACCACTTTCTGCCTTTTTATCGAGAAGCGGAGATGGGTGACAAGGCGGAGGCTCTGTACGAAGCATCAATTTCATCGGTTGTAGATCCTCAGATTCGCAAGTATGTGGCAATGCTGGATCGCGAAAAGCTTTACGAGGTATGCGACCAGCGCGGAAAGCTGAAACTTGTCGAATCAAGATTGATGGAATTCCCGCTTGATAATTCCCTTTTGTCCGCATGGGATTCGATAAAGCAGACCGCGGAAGACTTCATCGGCAGCGAGCCGGTAACGTCGCCGCTCTTTCTTGAGTCGTATATGTTTGGCGCGCAGCATTATTGCCATCAGACGAAACGACCTTATGCAAAGTTGTATGAGATCGCTAACCAGGTGCTCAACACCTCAACCGATCTGCGCGCGATTAATATCGCTCGATCGCTTGTACACGATGCAGATAATCTTCGCGCCTATCAAAGAACTCAGTGTCAACCCCGAGACGCAAAGAAAATTCTGTCCCTTGAAGCATTGGAACAAGAAGTGATGTCGGAATTCGGCCACGCGCTCACCATCCGGACCAAATTAGGAAAGGCTCTGGGTATGCTAACAAAAGCAGGTCGCGAGCAACGTGCCGCTGAAAAGGACTATCAGTCTCAGTGGATCGCGAGAATACGCGGCACGGGTCAATCATCGGTGCGCTACATTACGGGTTATGCGGAATACCTCTGTTCCTGGGTGTACATGGGAACCGATGATATCAAGAAGGCGATTAAGTCATTAGAGCGAGCATTGGAGTGCGGCTTTAATCCAGGGCTCGTCCTGACGTTCCTCTACAACATCAATGATACTCTGAAAAATAACAATGAAGCGGCTCGTTGGGCTCAAAAGCTCCTCGACTACACAAACGTGGAATCGGCCGAGGAAGCGGAAAAAAGCGATTTCGACCAAGCACTGGTGCTTACGATACGAGCGGCAGGCCAACAACCGAAGTTTGCAAAACGCTTTTGGGATGAAATAGCGGTTGCAAATTCCGCGAGGCGCCCATCCGTCATAGCTAGTTTACAGCCAAAGATACAAGCTGCTCGGAATGAAAACATTCAAGAACGAACAAATGCAGGGATTGCTTTACTTGACAGGTTAATTCCAGTCGCATTAACAGACCAGGCATTGAATGAAGGAAAGAGTCTTGCTGACGTTCCGCTAGAACTCGCGCGATCTGAGTTCGCAGGCCTGAGCCTTGAAGAACTAGATCTCTTTACTAATGCGGGGAAGGAGCTACTCCTGAAGATTTCGACTGGAGCCGCAAACCTTCAGACGGCAATAGATTATATTAAAAGATTGCACGATCTGCGCTTCACTGATATCGGGCGCGACTTTAATCCTTCTATGGCAGCCTTCCCAAATCTGGTCGCAGCCATTCCCACCCTTAAAGAACTAATTCTTCAATGCACGTGTGCCGGACACCTCGATGCCGGAACAAAGTTGGCAGAGTTCGCAATCGGCAAACGGTCTAAAGGAAAGGTCGTTGGTTTTTACGAGGCTATTCGGCCTTTGCAGAGAGCGCTCCATCAAGATAGGCCATTAACGGAAGAAATCGACCTGATCGCAAAGAGCAGGAAGATTTTGCAAACTCGGGAAATGGCAGAAGCTACCACTGATTTGAAAGAAGCTTACGTTGCCGCGCTTGGGGTCGAAACATCCTTGACGACGAAAGACAGATTGCTGACGGCTGCCGCTAGTGAGGGCTTGTCAGACGAAAGACTTAGTGCGATGCGTGTCGAAGTAGATTCTCTTCTACAGCGCAGGAGAAAGATAATTATGTGGTCTGCCATTATTGTCGGCGGTGTTCTGCTTCTGATCATCATAATAGCGTCAATGGCTAGATGAGGAGGACGCAATGATAACAGTGAGGATTGTTTCCAAGAGTTCGGGTAAACCAATTAAAGACAAGAAGGTCGCACTTGGAATTGATGCATTACTTTCTGGCGGCGTCACACATGGAAAATCTACTGATTCTCATGGCGAGGCGCACTTCGACCTTAAGCCGAACTACGGCAAGGTATTTGTTAACGGCTCCACGAGGTATGAGGGCCATCTCTCTGGAAAAATAACAGTCTCGGTGTAATGGTTACGTCACTGATCGCTACGATGGTCGATTTCGGAAAAGGCGGGGAGGTATTCCAGGATCGTGGAAGGCCTGGTTTCTAAGCCATGCGAAGGTTTAGGTCGTTAATTAAAATTGAGTTGCGAACATTGGTTAGGCGGCGTAGAGTCTTTCAATTCTGCCGGTTCTCAAGAGTCGCAGCCAATCAAGCGCTGCAATGCATTTCATAATGGAGTCCGGCAAATCTCTAGGAGGCTGAGATGGTTGGTAATCAAGCGGTAGCAGATCATCATGAAACTATTGAAGAGGCACTCAACCGCCTTTCTACGCTCAACCTTGCAGGTGTGCGAATGAAGCTGGCGGACCCCAACGAGGGCAAGGGCTGGGATGAAGCAAAGCTCGCTAGAACAGAACAGGAGTACCTTAAGTTTTTAGCGCTTAACTATGCATATCCCGGTCTCACGATCGTCCCTGACAAAGATGTCGATGAGTTTTGGCACCAGCACATCCTCGATACGCGTGCCTACGCCAATGATACGATGTCGATCTTCGGTTACTTCCTTCATCACTTTCCCTATTTGGGAACACGGGGTCCGGCTGACGAAGAAAGACTCGCGCAGTGTTACTCGGACACCCGAGACCTGTACGAAATTCATTTCCAGAAACAGGGACACGGTAAAACCCTCCAAGTTAGCAAATGCGGCGGTGGGAGTTGTAGTTCCTGCGCCACCAGAAAGCCCTGCAACATATAGGATGAACGTCGATTTGACGAGTGAGCGAAGGAAACTCATAGCGCTCGAGTTGGGCGCGCTGGGGATCTGTGCCCAAGATCAATTTAATCTATTTGAGACTTTGGTAGACGCTTGCTACCGCGTAATGACAGCGATACCGCACGAGAACCGTCTTCCGAGTACTGGCGTGGTGTTGTTCTCTCATTCATTCGATCAGTACGATTTCGAAGAAGGGGGCCAATTTATTCGTGTCAAACCTTCAGAGGAGGAAGTATGTTGGTCCTTTGCTGATGGCATCCACTCGTTTGTTGCAAAGGATCCTGAGGGTGTAGGATTGCTCGTTCTGAAAGCTCCTGCCTTGGATGAACTTAGCCTTTTTACATTTAGAGACGATATCCTCTTTGACGACGAAGTGGGACCGTCGGATCCTCCTCGCAGGGAATGCCTGGTGATTCAGAGATCCGAAGGACATTCCACTCGGAGGGTGACGATTCTCGCAAGGGAGAGCATTGTGAACTTCTCCGGACTGGCGTACGTCTCCAAGCCTTACCAGTACGACATTCTACAAGCACTTCGGAAAACCATCGACCCATTTCCTTGGGGAGACGATTGCGTTCAAACGCTGAAATCGGCATTGCGGCTTGCGGTCCATAAGCTTAGTCCAGAAAATCACGGGGCCACGTTCGTAATCTTGGCGCCTAACGATATTTCGGCACTGGGTGATCTTAATGCGGCTCGGCACCTGATCGTTGATCAGGCAATCTGTCCGCCTAATTGTTCGCTCGTTAAAAGAGCTTATCAAAGACCATTAGTACACTTGATGGGACAGATGGATGGAGCCACTACGATTTCCCCTAGGGGAGATGTAGTCAATGTGGGTGCCTTTTTTCGCTCAGTTGGCGAAAATACGGCCCGTGAAGGCGCGACTCATTATGGCACTAGACATCGCTCCGCTGCACAGTTTTCCAGGGAGATTGAAGGAATCGCTATCGTGATCTCAAGTGACGGACCAGTAACGGTCTTCCGAAAGGGGGAAGCTTTACCAATACCCAAAATAGACAATTAACTCGCGGAGAAGTCGGAGCAAAGACTCCTAATCCTATGGCTCGCCAAATGCCTCGGCATAGCAGATCTTTACCTCCAATTCCCACCAAACAAGAGATAGAATGATTCCGCGGTCCCCAATCGCATAAATGACTATATTCGAGTTTGATTCTATGAACTATGTCTCCTACATTCGTTTTGAGTGTCACTGTGGAGCGTCCGTGGAATCCGATAACTTGGGCATCTCGGTTCGAAATCCAGAACTGAATGGATGAATCTACAGGGGCATTGCGTCTTGGTTTCGTTCGTCCAGAAACCGTTAGAATCATTATGGAGACGGGAAGCATTTGCGAGGCTGAGAATCAGTGGGTCACGCCAGCTCATATTTCGAAAGTATTCTTGGTAGGCTCCCCATAAATTTAGTGGCCTTTATGGCGGTCGATGTAGGCGACGTAATGCTTCTATAAACTTCAGTAGCTGGGTCTTCAAAACATGCCAGTATCGATAAGATGCGACACCGGATGAAATATTGAATTTTAGAATCGCAAAATTGTATATAGAACAGTTCATCGGCAACGATAGCGATCGCCCGACCAGCCCAGCAAGGATCTACGTAAACAGCCATACGCTCGATCTAGAATGGACGCCGACTCCAGCTTCTGATCTTTGGCAACTGATCTCCCCTAACACCGATATCGATGAGGACAACTTAGTCACCGGGAGAACCGACGAGATGGAATCCCAATACGCTGTCATTGTAGATAAAATCCTACGAGCAGCGAGGCTAAGCACGGAGGAATTGATTCATCTTTCATTTCTGATTCTAACTCTACTGACGAACGCTGGCGATCCGAAGTACCTGAAAAGAGGGAGCGAGGAAGTAATTGAGGGATTGACTTGGGAGAATTTCGAATCCGCTATCTCTGGAGCGAGAAAACAGGGTGGGCGCAAGCGAAGCTCTCTTTCACTGCATGTGGGCGATCTGTTGGACCATGGAATGCATTTTATTTTGAATCGAACAAAGAATCCATTTATCACTTCAGACCGAGCACTCTTTGTCGATTCATGGGACTCTAAAGAGGCTATGCGAATCTTTGGTCCTTTGGGCGTAGTTGACCAAGGTGTTTATGGGGCCACGGAGAGAGTGATCGTTTTACCATTGTTGCCGCAAGCTGCTGTTGTATCCTCGTCATTCGTCAGTAGAGACTATAAAGGCCTTCCGTTCATAGATTGTTCGTCACCGGAAATCATTTTTGAATTGAATCTTTTGGCTTGCTACGCGGCAGAGCGATTTGTACTTGCAAGTCGGCCCGAACCTCTTGGCGAATTCGAAACGCGCGCTCGTAAAATCCTTAGAGAGAATAGAATCGAATCCTGAAAGTTGCTACGACTTCTTCTAACTCTGCGTCATCTTTACCCGACCTTCCTCTAGTGACCAAAGGAAATCATCATTACGTCCCAGTCTCTTACCTTAAGAATTTCGCAAGTCAACCGCGCCGCATTAACATCTGTAATCTTCGGACCGAACAGTTTTATAGGGACGGAAGTTTGAAGGACCAATGCTATGGGCGAAAGCTGCACGGCGATACAGATGAATTAGAAGACATTCTGGGAGATCTGGAAGGCGTCGTCGCACCTACCGTTAGCACAATTCTCGAGCGTAATCAGTTGCCACAACCGGGTTCTATCGAGATGCAGAAGTTAATGTTTTTCACTGCGCTTCAAACCTCCCGCACACCCACAAACGCTGGCAGTATGGCGGAAGGCTTTAATAAGATGCTCGCTTTAGCCAACATTTCGGAGGACTTTACGGACGATTACGGTCAAGCCCCATTCTTTCAACTCAAAGAAGCCGTTCGGATGTCGATTGAGACTTCGTTGGCTGTATCGAATTACTGGAGCGATCTTTCTTTGCACCTCATAGTGAATACTGGGCGTCCACTGTTTGTAACTTCTGACAATCCGTGCGTGGTATACAATCAATACTATGAACATTTAAAGGGTCGTGGAACAACTGGTGCGATCAAGAAAGGTCTTATGATCTTTGTTCCCCTATCTCCGACGCATCTGATTTTGCTGTATGACGGCGAAGTCTATAAGGTCGGAAACAAACGAGAGGGCATAACTTACCTAGATGATCCGAACGAGCTGGTTACTTTGAATACTTTGCAAGTGGTAAATGCAGATACTGTCTTCCTCTTTTCAGATTGGAACGATGTGGCGCAACTCAAGGCCGTGCTTCAACGAGCAAGAAAGTATCGGCGGCCTGAACTATCAAACGCAGTAGAGTTTGTGTCTGACAACAACTTAGGCTCTCTGTTTCAAATCTATGCCACTCCTTTGAATATACATTTAAAGCTTTCGTTTCTCGATTTGCGAAGAGATGCCAAGCGGGTTCCTCCAAGACAAAGAGGACTACAAAACCGGAGATCTTATAGCCACGCTCGTGACCCTGGTGGGTATCCACCAACTCCTGAGCGAGAGCGCTTCGTACGAAAGGATCTGAGGAAAGACTGATCGATGATTCCCAAGCCTGGATACTGCCGCATCTTAAGCGGATGCGCTCTGCGCGCGGAGCTATGAGTACCAGAATCAGCGTTAAACCTACTCTTAATCTTCTTGTCTGTTGTGAACGGCATCCCGTCAAATGAAAAGGAAAGCTTTTCTAGACAACTGGAAGCTCCTTAGGTTAGGCTACCCACGCGTTAACTCTCATTCGGCCTATGAAAACCTCCATCAACAATTGTCAGATCGAAGTTCTTATCGGCAATATCTCTGATCTGCCGAAGGCTGTGGATGCTTTAGTAAGCAGCGACGACAATTACTTGTCTGCCGGCGGTGGAGTATCTTTGGCACTGTTAGAGGCCGCTGCGGATAAATCAGTACGTACCGAGATGGATCGCCACGTTTGGGGAGGAGCACCTCAGAGCCGAGAGGAAAGCCTCTTAGAAGCTGGGGATGTAGTGGTTACTTCCGCAGGGAAGCTGCGGGCGAAATACCTAATTCATGCTGTCTCTCTTGACTTCGACCGCAATTTGCTGGCGACAGCAGAGATTGTAGAGCGTGCCACTAAAAGATGTTTGGAAAAGGCCGCAGAACTGAGTGTGACTAGTATTGCTTTTCCGGCCATCGGTTCCGGCCTTGCCGAACTCAGCTTTATGGACTCAGCTCGCGCAATGTGCAGTACCATCAGCGACTTTCTCTCACATACTGATTCAGGGCTCAGCGAAATTTCTCTTGTCGCCTTCGAGAATGAGGCGGGGGATGCGCTGCAAGCGGCACTAAACGAAGCGGTTGCCGGAACAAGTTAAACAAGAGATTAGTTTGTGCATTCTCGCCATGCCGTATGTTTTGCTTGGGCGTCTTTCACACTTCTCGACAATTGATTAACCCAGCCGCTTGATTTTGAACAAACTCCGCGATTGTCACACAGATACCAAGAACCCTTGGCTTCAACTTGGACCGCTCCTTTATGATTAGGGCGGAATTTCGCATCAGTTTTTCCTATCGTAATCAGGAGGCCAGCAAATGGCTAATAACAGGGACTACTCGTTACGTCCTGAGGCGGGACCAATTCCGTATTCAAGGCACCAAAGAAGAGCTAAGGAAGCACTAAAGCTCATAATGCGAGCGTTACTCGCAGCCGCTGAAAACGCCAAAGGAAGTAAAGCGAATGAAATGGAGCTTAACGAGCGCGCCAGCCGGATCTTTTTCGTGTCAGGAGAGCCAGGATCAGGGAAGAGCACATTATATCTGACCCTGAAAGCCATGCTTGGGTCCAAAGATAACGATACATATGGTGACGGCTACGCTGACCAAGACGGTCTTGCAAAACTGCGAGCGGCGGTTAGATTGCTTGACCCACTTGACCTTGAGGTTGCAGGTCAGGAGGGGGAAAACTTGCTCGCGGCGGTTCTGGTTCGTTTGTTTGGAGCCCTTGACGAAAGCAGCACGATTCTGTCGAAAGAATGCGAGAACGCGATCAAAGACTTGGAGGAACTTGCGACCGATATCGGAATAGCGTGGGAGGGGAATCTTCAAGCTCGCGCGGGCGCGCTTGATCCGGAAACCTATTCCGGCGAAGTAATGCGTACTCAGCGGGCCCGTCTCGGCGTAAACAAAAGACTAAAGGAGGCTCTCGACAAGCTTGCTTTAGATCGATGTTGTGGTTGCGCCAAGGAGACGCTGTTTGTTCTTCCTGTCGACGACTTCTATCTAAAACCGGATGCCTCACTCCAGTTGCTGCGGCTGCTGAGAATGATTTCCATACCGCGCTTGTTTTTCCTCGTAATGGGTGACATTACTACCGTCGAAGCTCTGTTCATCGAGAAATCATTAGCAGACTGGACTGCAGTCGCCGGACCTTCTCTTTTCCCCCACGACTCAGATCGATTAGATCAAGCTTTGACACGTGCGCGAGAATTGCGTGCGCGCTACTTGCGCAAACTGTTACCACCAGGACAGCGAGCAACGATTGACGCAATGGATTGGTATGAAGCGCTAGACTTCGAGGTGGGATCTCATGCTGCTGGAGCGGCTAGGTTTGAAGTCCTTGAGAAATTGTTAGAAGAGGTAAAGTTAGATTCCGAATTTCCCGATCTTAGGCCTTCATCCGAATCGCTTCTAGCATTTCTAATTTCACCTCCGTTTACTGAGCCGGAAAAGCAGGAGAGAAGAGCACGAGCAGCAAAAGACAATAAGAAAAGAGAGTCCGAAGATGAGAAAGAGATCAGGAAGGATAGAGCAGCGTATACCGCTCTTCAGATTCTCGATGCTACACCGCGCGAAATGATGGATCTTGGCTTCGCTCTGCAAGAGCTTATAAAAAAGCAAAAGGTTAGGATAGATGATCTCTTCACAGTAGATGATGATGCTCCGTTGCTGGTGTCCTGTATCCGAGACTTCGTGGAACTTGTACAGGACGAGCAGAGCTTTCTCAGCCCGGACGCACAAGGGATTCTCGAGGGCGTACTTCCGACGCGTCACTACTCACCTGAGGATATTAGCTTCAGAATGGATTTCTTATCTCTGCAACCAGACCCATGGCCTTGGAATAACTTAGGACTACTATGGTTTCGAAAACACAAATCATGGAACCTATCAATAAATCCGAAGTTCTTACCGCAGAAAACTCAAGAGGGTGAGGGTAAAGAATCGGACGATAGTAGCCAAGCCGCTGAGACTCGGCAGCTCCTAATAGGACAGACCGATGTGACCATAGACCCATTTGCAAAACTGCCCCCACGACCCGCAGCATGGTTTATTTTGCTGCACGATCTCGCTTTGAAGTGGAAGCCTGATAGCATTGCCGGGAACCTCGTTGAGACCCTGCGGAACGCGTTAAAAAAGCCCGTACGTACCAACCCGTTATCCCTTACAAACTCTACTGCGTCCAGTACAGACTCTAGAGCCGGCAAGCCCGACTCGTCTACGGAGAGCAGCGCCGAAAACGAGAAACCACCTCACTACTCTCAAGGTTGGGCCGTCTGGCGCGATGGGCCTATGGATCGACATTTTCCACTTCCGAATTTTAAGAGTGTTCGCGACATAGATAGGTTTTTAAGAATCTGGAATGCCGCGCTGGATTGGTTCCATCGATTGACTAAACAATCCGATCAAGCAACAAAAGGTACAAGTAGTCAAGAGTGGCTTGGAACCTTAATTGGCCTCTGGGGCGTAGCTGGGGAGATGAACGATAGCCAATACTCCGAGCGTAGACCCGCAAGCTGGTTTACAACGCAACTAACCAACCTGAAGGAAAGGATCAGCGCAGCTCCAGAGGACGAGAGTTGGTTGGGTGAAATAAAGAAACTGCTGAGGGAGACCAATTTAGAAATACTAATCCTAAATGAAGGACAGGCGCAGACGGAGGATGCAGGACAAGAGCAGCCGGAGAATCGTTCATGAGTGGGCCGCGCCTTGCCACAATTCCTTTCGAACACGTAGAGGCAGAACTCGCCGCGTTTCCCTTGGCATCAGAAGCAAGTTTTAAGTTGGGCGCGACCTCCTTGAGTCCTTTATTGGGTAGTAACGCGCTTTGGCGCGCGGCTGAAAAGGAACTCATGGAAACTCTTCCCTCGTTCCCACTTGATGAGGCCGCTACAATCCGTGACAAACTCTGGTTCAACAGCTCAACGATTCAGGAAGAGCGCCAAAGTCTGGCTCAAAAGCTGGCAGA
>DATNJO010000928.1:0-6973 GCA_035603895.1 Pyrinomonadaceae bacterium | reverse complement strand
TGGTCGACGATCAACGCGAGCAGTCCGGCCGTCCTGACGTGCTGGTGTTCACTTCAGACGTGTTGACCGCGCCGGTGAAGATCAGTGGTGAACCGATCGCGAACCTGATTGCTTCGACAAGCGGTACGGATTCGGATTGGGTCGTGAAGTTGATCGACGTGTATCCTGATCAGGTTGCCGGACAACCGAACATGGGTGGTTATCAATTGATGATCTCTGCTGACGTCTTTCGCGGGCGTTATCGTGAGAGTCTGGAGTTTGCAAAACCGATCGCCGCAAACGCTCCCCTGCTCTATCGCTTTGGCTTGCCGACGGCGAATCACGTTTTTCTGCCGGGCCATCGCATCATGGTGCAGATTCAGTCGAGTTGGTTCCCGCTTTACGATCGCAATCCGCAGACATTCGTGAAGAACATCTTCTGGGCCAAGCCGGAGGATTACCAGAAAGCAACTCAACGAATCTACAACGCACCGGGGCAGGCGAGTTTTATTGAACTACCACTCGTCACAAGATAAGGAGTTAACAAATGAAACTTCTTCTGTCACTCACGCTCACACTGTTTTTGCTGTCGGTGTTATCCGTGTCATCCGTGGCTAAAGACGACATAACCAAGGAACTGCTCACTTCAAACGGAAAAACGCGCGCTTACTATCTCTACGTTCCCTCGACACTCGCCGCGGGCGCCAAGGCTCCGCTGATCGTCACACTCCACGGCTCGGGACGAAACGGCATCACGCTCGTCGAGAAATGGAAAGACTACGCGAAGAAAGAAGGCATCATTCTCGCCGGTCCCGACGCGAGCAACTCGCAGGGTTGGTCGTCACCGCAGGATGGCCCCGATTTCCTGCGCGATCTCGTCGAGGAGCTTAAAACGAAGTACCCGATCAATCCGCGGCGCGTGTATCTGTTTGGTCATTCGGCCGGTGCTTGCTTTGCGATACACATGTCGTTGTTGCAGTCGCAATACTTCGCCGCCGCTGCGATTCACGCGGGCGCGCTCAGAAGCAAGAACGAGTTTGAATTGATCGAGCTGCCGAAACGAAAGATACCGATCTCGATTCAGGTCGGCGACAGCGATGCGTTCTTTCCGCTCAAAGACGTACGCGCAACGAGAGATGCGTTGCAGGAAGCCGGCTTTCCCGTGGATTTGATCGAAATCAAGAACCACGATCACTGGTATTACGACGGCGCATCGAAGTTTAATCAAACCGCGTGGGAGTTTCTGAAGAAACACGAACTGCCGGAAGACCCGCAGTATCTGAAGTACGATTGGAATTAGTTAATTCATGATTGAAGTGCTCAATTTGGTAATCGTCGTTCTGCTGGTGCTGGCGAACGGCTTTTTCGTGGCGTCGGAATTTGCGCTGGTCGGCGTTCGCAAATCGCGCATTGAAACACTGGCAAAAACAGGCGATCGCCGGGCAAAGAGGTTGTTACCTTTGCTCAACAACCTGAACGCTTACATTTCAGCGACTCAGCTCGGCATCACCCTGGCGTCGCTTGCGTTGGGCTGGATTGGAGAACCGGCAATCGCGCATTTACTCGAAGCTCCGTTTCACGGTCGCATCCCGGAGGCGCTGCTTCACACCATCTCCTTTGCCATCGCTTTCAGCATCATCACGTTCCTGCACATTGTGCTCGGCGAACTCGCGCCGAAGACTCTCGCGCTCGAACTCGCGGAACGCACGGCGCTGGCGATTGCTCTGCCGCTGCAAATCTTCTACAAGGCGCTTCGTTGGCCCATTCAACTGCTCGACTGGGCAGGCACGCGAACCGTGCGGTTGTTTGGACTACATCCGTCAAGCGAACATGCCTCGATCTACACCGAAGACGAGTTGCGCCAACTGATCGATATCTCGCATCAGAGCGGTCACCTCGAAGCCGAAGAACAACGGTTGATCAATCGCGTCTTTGATTTTTCAGATGCACAAGTGCGCGAAGCAATGATTCCACGCACCTCGATCGCTGCCTTGCCGGTGAACGCAACGGTAGCCGAAACGAAAGATGCGCTGCGTAACCTGGGATACTCTCGATTGCCAGTGTATGCGGACGTTCTGGACAACGTGGTCGGCGTGCTGGTGAGGCGTGACTTCGAACCTTTTCTGGACCAGTCAGCGCCGCCCGAATTGTTCGATCTGCGAAAGCTCGTTCACCCGCCGCACTTCATCCCCGCGACGGCGCGTCTCGGCGCAGCGCTGAAACAGATGCAGGCCAAACGAAGTCATCTCGCTTTTGCTGTCGACGAGCACGGCGGCATCGAGGGCATTGTCACGTTGGAAGACTTGCTGGAGGAGATTGTCGGCGAGATCAACGATGAGTTTGACGAAGAGGTTCGCGCACAGATCACGAAAGAGGCCGATGGCAGTTACGTCCTGAGCGGCATTCTCACGGTGCGCGATGCGAATCGGCAGTTGCAGCTTGACCTGCCCGAAAATAGCGGCTATACCACGCTCGCCGGTTTTCTGATGGACCAGGCTGGACATTTGCCGCAGCCGGGCGAAGTGGTCCAATACGACAATCTGACATTCAAAATCGAACGGATGGAAGGGCGGCGCATTCGTCGCGTGCGCTTGAGTTCCGCCCTTGCCGCAGCTCTCTTTTTAGTCCTCTTAGGAGATGCCACATGCATAAACTTCACTTCCGAGTGGTTGTAGTTGCGTTGTGCCTCGCGGCGTTGTTAGTCGCGCCGTTTCCGACTGCTGCCACGCGTTCGTCGTTGATTGAAGACTACAAGGCACAGGTCGTGGCTGACGTCGCGTCGATGGCGAAGCAGTCGCAGGTGATGGTCGACATGGTCTTCAGCTTCGGCGAGCTCGGGTTTCAGGAAGTTGAGACTTCGAAATACCTCACGGGCATTCTCGAGAAAGAGGGTTTCAAGATCGAACGCGGCATCGCCGGCATTCCGACCGCGTGGGTCGCAACGTGGGGCTCGGGCAAACCGGTAATCGCGCTCGGTTCCGACGTCGACTGCATTCCGCAGGCTTCGCAAAAGCCCGGTGTGGCTTATCACGATCCGCTCGTTGAAGGCGCGCCCGGACATGGCGAAGGTCACAACTCAGGCGTGCCTTTGAACATTACTGCTGCGATTGCCGTGAAACGGCAGATGCAACGCGCGAAGCTTCCGGGCACGATCAAAGTCTGGCCCGGCGTCGCGGAAGAACTCGTCGCGGGTAAAGCGTTCTTCGTACGCGCGGGCGTTTTCAACGACGTGGACGTGGTGCTGTTCACGCACGTTGGCAACAACCTCAACACGTCGTGGGGACAAGCTTCTGCGACCGGTTTGGTGTCGGTTGAATACACGTTTCGCGGCGAGAGTGCGCACGCCGCAGGTGCGCCGTGGCAGGGTCGCAGCGCGCTCGACGCGGTCGAGTTGATGGACATCGGTTGGAACTTCCGACGCGAACACTTGCGGCTGCAACAACGCTCGCATTACGTGATCACCAACGGCGGCGATCAGCCTAACGTCGTGCCGCGTCTCGCGAGTGTTTGGTACTACTTCCGCGAACTCGATTACGAACACATCAAACAGATGCGCGAGATCGGCGACGCCATGGCCGAAGGCGCCGCAAAGATGACAAACACGACGGTCAGCTCGCGTGTTTTAGGATCGGCATGGCCGCAACACTTCAACCGGCCCGTTGCGGAAGCGATGTATGAAAACATCAAGCAAGTCGGGCTCCCGCAGTGGAGTGAAGCAGATCAAACACTCGCGAAAGCGTTGCAAAAAGAATTGAAATCGCGCGAACAGGGTTTGGCGAAGGAACTGCAGCCGCTGGCTGGACCAGTCACGGACGAACAACGCAATCGTGGTGGTTCGGATGATATCGGCGACGTGTCGTGGAACGTTCCGACTGTTTCGTTGCGTTATCCGTCAAACATTCCCGGTCTTCCGGGGCACAACTGGACCGACGCGATCGCGATGGCCACGCCGATTGCGCACAAAGGCGTAACTGCCGGCGCGAAGGTTGTGGCGATGACGATGATCGATCTGTTAACCAAACCGGAACTGATCGAACAGTCGTGGAAGTATTTTCGTGAGGTGCAAACGAAAGAAACGAAGTATCAGCCGTTGATCGGTCCGGAAGACAAACCGGCGACGTGGCTCAACAAGCGAACGATGGACACGTATCGCGAGCAGATGCGCAAGTTTTATTACAACCCGGAGAAGTACGGCACGTACCTCGAGCAGTTAGGGATCAAATATCCGACCGTGCGGGAAGGAGCGACGCAAAGTGGCGGAAGCGAAAACTAAACCAACAAAGGCGAGTGTCACGCAGTTTCTCAACAAGATTCCCGACGCCGCGCGACGCGAAGACTGTTTTGCGATCGCGAAGATGATGGAAGAGATCACGGGCAGCAAGCCGGTGATGTGGGGACCGTCGATCGTCGGGTTTGGCACTTTCAGTTACAAATACGCGAGTGGACACAAAGGCGACTGGCCGGTGGCCGCCTTCTCGCCTCGCAAACAGGACCTGACGCTTTACCTTACGATTGGTTTCGAGAAGTACGAAGAGTTGCTGGGTCAGTTAGGCAAACATCGGAAGAGCAAAGCGTGCTTGTACATCAAACGCCTCTCCGACGTTCACGTGCCCACACTGAAAAAACTTATCAAACAGTCGGTAAAAGACCTGAAAGCCTATACCACTTCCCAACGCGTTTAGCCACAAAGAAGCACAAGAGGCACAAGAAGCACAAGACGGAAAAAGCAGGTGTGTTTACCTGATTTACCTGCTTGTGCCTTTTGTGCTTCTTGTGCCTCTTGTGGCTATTACTTCAGCGGCACGAGCGTCCCGTCCGTGAAAGTCAGTGACTGCTCTTTGAGCAGCGGTGGCTCGAAGTTTTCAGCGATCGCCGTCGTGCTCTTGATCGTCTTGGTCTTCTGGTCGAAGCGCACGAAATACCCGGACGCGCCTGCCTCATAAAGCAGCAGCAAATCGCCTTCGTACTCGAAAAAGCAGAGCCGCTCGATGTGGCTATTGGCTCCGACCTTGAGCTGAAAGTTTTTCTTCCTGACGCGCACTAACACGTCACCCAGGCCGTCGTTACGAATGGTGTAGTTACTCACTGAAGTCGAAAACAGATAGAACATCTGCGCAGGCGGCTCGCCGATTCGCTTCACCCGCGAAAAAGGCGATACCTCCTGGGAATAAGCTGGAACCGCCGCCGAAACAGTCACCAAAACACCCAGGCAGACTACGACAAGGTTTTTCACAACTTGTTTCTCCTTTGACGGGGCGGTGAGGTATATTCAGTCTACTACACCGGGGAAAAAGTGGATAGACGACGGCTCGAACATATTGAGATGTACGTGCTGACCTTCTTTCAGGCGCAGCGGCGGTCGCGTGTTCTCGCAAACGAACTGTTCGACAGCACGAGCGAGTTTGCCAACGCCGACCTCGTCCGGGCACTTGAAGACCTCGAAAAGCGCGAGCGCCTGCTGGTGCGCCATACTCATGAAGGTCACGATTACATCTCGTTGACGACTCAAGGTGCTGCGAGCCTCGGCATCGAGCACGTGGACCTCGACGCCAGTTCGCCCATGCCACATCCGCCGAAGAGTGCGACCTAGCGCGCGGGTTCCTTAAAGCGATGGTTTGCGTTAATAAACAAAACGCGCTCATTCTGCTTGTCGCTCTTGTGCTCACAACGTGTATCTCTGCCGTCGCACAGGACAGCAGCGCGCGTTTGCGGTCGGCTCATGCTGTCAGTTCGTTAGCTGAAGTACGCGACATGCACCGCGTGTTGCTGGTAGTCTTTCGCTCGCGCATCGTCGACGCGAGTGGAAATGAACGCGCCATTATCGAGGATGTGTTGAAGGCCGATCCACGACCGAAAGGGCGCTTTCGTTGGGTTCACACGCAGATCGCGCGCAAGCTCGACAAGTACAAGGAAAAGTACCGGAGCCTGTTTCCGGCTGAGGGTCTCGCAGACGCGGATTACGTGATCTATTTCAACGTGGTCGAGTTTCGCCGGATTCTGGACACCATTTATCCCTACGGCGAGTTATTTGTGATCGTGAAGGGCTCGCCGGAACAATTAAAACCGCCACGCGTCGTCTGGCGGGCCAACAAGGTGCTCTTCGCAGAGGACGCGATCGGCAATCTCATCAAAGAACTCAAAGCCGTCCGCGGCGAGAGCTGAAATCTTGTAATCCTGAAATCCTGTCCTGGGTTTTTGCAACGAGCAGCGGGTCGTAACGTGTAAGCGTTCGTCTTGAAACTTTTGCTGGCTCAGGTTCACTAACTAATCATGTTCCTCCTGCGTTGCGCTATTCTCCTCTGCGGTTTCGCCGTGTCTATCGCGGCCCAGCAAAGCACAGGTGCGCTCAAAGGCACGGTTACGGACCAGCTCGATAGTCTCGTCGTCGGCGCCACCGTCACGTTAAAAAACGCCAACGGCGTCGAGACCAGCGCCACCAGCAATTCTTCCGGCGTCTACGAGTTCAAACGACTCGCTCCGGGTTCATACGACCTGAAGGTCATCGCGCCCGGGTTCAACCTCTTCGAAGAAAAAGTCGAAATACGAGCCCGCGAAAACATTGCGTTCAACGCGCAACTTACCGTCGCTTTTGAAAATCAGGAAGTCACAGTCGACGACCGAAACATCAGCACTGACTCCGACAACAACGCCGGCGCCGTCGTCTTACGCGGCCGCGACCTCGAAGCACTGCCAAACGATCCGCAAGCGCTGATGGCCGCGTTGCAAGCTCTCGCAGGTCCGGCAGATCCCGAAGGCGGCGGCCCGCAGGTGAAAGTCGACGGCTTTTCAAACGGTCAAATCCCGCCCAAGGAAGCGATTCGCGAAGTGCGCGTGAATAACAATCCGTGGTCCGCCGAGCACGAGTTTCCGGGTTTTGGCGGTATCGAGATCTTCACGCAACCGGGCGCGGACAAGTGGCACGGCTCCGCCAGTTTTGACTTCAACGACGAAAGCCTGAACTCCCGCAACCCGTACACGACGTTCCGCGCGCCTT
>DATNJO010000927.1:0-9070 GCA_035603895.1 Pyrinomonadaceae bacterium | reverse complement strand
GACGTCGGCACTGGCCGGCCGTCGTCCGAGACCGCCACGATCCCGGCATTCTTCATTTCGCCCATCTCGGCGAGCTCTTTGCCGCCGCTGCCTTTCGTGATCGCGCCGATCGGAAACACGTTGGCGAGTGTTGCTGACTGTGCCTGATCGATGATGAAACGCGTGACTGCGGGATTGTCGTTGATCGGATCCGTGTTTGGCATCGCGCAGATGCTCGCCCAACCACCGGCGACTGCTGCTGCCGCGCCGGTCGCGACTGTCTCTTTGTATTCCTGACCCGGTTCGCGCAAATGTGTGTGCAGGTCGATGAAACCCGGCGCAACGACAAGACCCGTGGCGTCCAGGACGTGCGCATCTTCCGGAGCGGCCTCGCCGCGATTCAGGAGATCGAGAACGTGGCCGTCTTCGATCAGTAAATTCTTTCCGGCGTTGACCTGTTGCGCCGGATCGATCACGTATCCGTTGGCGATCAGTAACTTCATCTGGTTTTGCCCGACAACGACCTTTTGTTAGGCAGTCTGTCCCGCAAAGGCGCAAAGACGCAAAGCGCTGCCGCGTTTTTTAAAGGATTTCTTTGCGCCTTAGCGCCTTTGCGGGAGACGATCTCCTGCGCAGACGTACCTTTCGGGCAAAGTAACTTCATCTCTTTTCTTCTTCGTCCGAGTGGTGACTGCCACCCGCAAGCAAATAGAGCACGGCCATGCGCACAGCGACGCCGTTTGTCACCTGGTCCAGAATCAACGAACGGCTACCGTCCGCTATCTCCGAAGAGATTTCGACGCCACGATTCATCGGTCCCGGGTGCATGACGATCGCATCTGGCGCGGCTCGCTCGAGATGTCGCGGTTGCAGTCCGTAGTGCACCGCGTATTCGCGCATCGACGGAAAGAACGCGGCGTCCTGTCGCTCGCGTTGAATACGCAGGATCATCACGACGTCCGCGCCGTGGATCGCGTCTTCGAAGTGCTTTTCAATCTTTAGGCCGTCGTCGACGATACCCGCGAACTCGTCAGGGACGAGTGTACCCGGTCCGCCAACGCTGACCGTCGCGCCGAGTTTTGTGAGCAGGTAAATGTTCGAACGAGCGACGCGCGAGTGCAGGATGTCGCCGATGATCGCGACTTTCAAACCTTCAATCCGGCCTTTGTACTCGCGAATCGTTAAGGCGTCGAGCAGCGCCTGTGTCGGGTGTTCGTGCGAACCGTCGCCGGCGTTCACGATCGGCGCGTTGCACATACGTGCGAGATGTTGCGGCGCGCCGGCCATTGAGTGGCGAATCACGATGCAGTCGGGCGCCATTGCTTCGAGGTTGCGGGCAGTGTCCAGCAACGTTTCGCCTTTAGTGACGCTCGACGTTGAAACGCTCACGTTTACCGCGTCAGCCGAGAGCCGCTTCGCGGCGATTTCGAAAGATGTGCGTGTGCGAGTTGAGGATTCGAAGAATAAATTTATAACCGTGCGACCGCGCAGTGCAGGAACTTTCTTGATCTCGCGGCGCGAAACGTCGCGAAACGTCTCAGCGGTGTCGAGCAGGTGCGTGATCTCTCCTGCATCGAGGTCGCGAATACCTAACAGGTGTCGTCGATTGAAAGTAGTCTGCACAGTAGTCATAAAAAAAGCGGCCATTGGCCGCTTCGTCTCAAGCCGTTTCTGACGGCCGCTCGACGATTACCACCCCTTCTTCCTCGTCAAATTCCTGAAGCATCACTTTGATGATTTCGCTCTTCTTGGTCGGCACGAGTTTGCCGATGTAGTCGGCCTGAATCGGCAGCTCGCGATGTTCCTTACCGCGATCGATCAGCACAGCGAGTTGCACGCGGCGTGGACGGCCGAAGTCGATCAACTGGTCGAGTGCGGCGCGAATGGTGCGGCCGGTGTAAAGCACGTCGTCGATCAGGACGATGTTGCGATTCTCGATGTCGCCGGGAAGATCTGTGCGATTAACTACCGGCTTGGCGCCGACCGTCGAGAGGTCGTCGCGATAGAGCGTGATATCGAGCACGCCGACGGGCGGTCGATAGCCTTCGAGGTCCGCGATCTTGTTGGCCATGCGCTCGGCGAGTGGCACGCCGCGGCGGCGAATGCCGACGAGAAACAGGTCACCCGCGCCGTGGTTTTCCTCGACCACTTCGGACGATAGACGCGCCAACGCGCGATTGATGCGCGGGCCATCCATGATGCGAGCCTTCTCGATGAAATCCATTTCGCGGGATACTATCAAGAAGCTTTTGGTGTGACAAGTTGCACTTTGACAAAGCGCAACGTACCAAGTACAAAGAAACAAAGCATGGTCTACCGCTCACTGGTGCGTCGGCTACTTTTCAGTCTCCCTCCTGAGACCGCTCACGAATTGGCGCTTCATTCTCTTTCGCTGCTGCGGCCCAAATTCATCAACGATGTTATCGCCCGCCGCTACGCTGCTAAAAGATCCACTCCCATTCAACGGTTCGGAATTTCCTTTCCGAATGCCGTCGGACTTGCGGCCGGTTTCGATAAAGACGGTGTCGCCCTTCCTGCTCTCGCTGCTTTAGGTTTTGGATTTATTGAAGCGGGCACAGTGACGTTTCATGCGCAACCGGGAAATCCACGCCCGCGTTTGTTTCGGTTGCCGGAAGACAAAGCACTCATCAATCGCGCCGGATTCAATAACTCGGGCGCTGCGGCTTTTGTGAAACGCGTCGAGCACGAGCGGCTTGGGTGTGTGCTCGGCGTCAGCATTGGCAAGAGCAAAATCACACCGCTCGAACAAGCGACTGAAGATTATCTGGCGAGTTTTGAAACTGTTTACGATGTGGCGGATTACATTGCCGTGAATGTTAGTTCGCCAAACACGCCGCAGTTGCGTCAACTACAGCAGTCGGAGCAGTTGTTCGCGTTGTTGAGCGCCTTACAGGAGCGCAATCGCGCGTTGCAGCAAGCGCGTCGGCATCCGCGGCCGATGCCGTTGCTGGTGAAACTCTCGCCTGACTTGACGAGTGAAGATCTGGAGATGATTGTTGACGTCGCGGTTCGCTTACAGATTGACGGCCTTATAGCGACGAATACGACGATCACACGCGACCGTCTGATCACGGATCGCGCCCGAATCGCAGCGCTTGGCGAAGGTGGATTAAGCGGAGCACCGTTGCGCGCGAAATCTACGCAAATGGTGGAGCAGCTTTATCGTCTGACGAAAGGAAAGATTCCGATCGTGGGTGTTGGCGGAATCTTCACCGCCGAAGATGCGTGGGAAAAGATCAGCGCCGGTGCGAGTCTCGTTCAGTTGTACACCGGTTTCATCTATCGCGGGCCGGGCATTGCTCGCGAAATCAACGAAGGTCTCGAACAAATATTGAGTCGAGAAGGATTGCCTAACCTTGACGCAGCCGTCGGCTGCCGCACAGAAGAAAGGAGTCGCTAATTTGGATAAACTGATCGTCGCGCTTGATGTCGATACACCCGATCGGGCACTCGCCCTCGTAACTGAACTTCGCGACGTCGCGGGCATGTTCAAGATCGGATCGCAACTGTTTACGCTCGCAGGGCCGCCGATTGTGAAAGACATCGTTGCGTCAGGCGCAAAGGTGTTCCTCGATCTGAAGTTTCACGACATTCCGCACCAGGTTGCCGGTTCGGCGCGTTCGGCGGCGCAACTCGGAGTCTCGCTGTTCACGCTGCACGCGAGTGGTGGAGCTGAAATGATGCGCCGCGCGGTTGAAGCAGTGACGGAGGTGGCCGAGCGCGAGGGAACTACTCGTCCGGCAGTGCTGGCAGTCAGTGTGCTTACCAGCATCGACGCGGCGACGCTTTCGCAAATCGGAATAAACTCGAGCCCGGAAGAATCAGTGTTAAGGCTAGTGAGACTGGCGGAACAGTCGGGCGTCGATGGCGTCGTCGCGTCGCCGCAGGAAGCGGCAACGATTCGCGCTGCAGTCACGCGCCCGAAGTTTCTAATCGTCACACCCGGGATTCGTCCCGCAGGAAACGACGCGGGCGATCAACGCCGGATCGCGACACCCGCAGCAGCGTTGAACGCGGGTGCGGATTACCTCGTCGTCGGACGCCCAATCACCGCGGCCGCTGACCCCGTCGCCGCCGCACGTGAAATCGCCGCCGAAATGGAGCGCGCCCAAACGGGCTAAGAAGCGGAACTCTCAAAAACCGCTAGCGTGTAAACTTGCAGTTGGTTTAGGCGTTCTGAGTTCAGCCTTTAGGCTGCTGCCGAACACAAGCTAAAGCTTGAACTCAAAACGTTTGATTTGCCCTGTTTTTGATTTGAAACTATCATGCGACGGTGAATCTCAGTTTGAAACCCCCGGTCATTTCTACTCTAATAATCCTCTTTCTCGCGCTGATTTTTCCGGTTTTTGCACAAAACGGCGGCGGCGCACACCCGTTTTCCCAAGCGCCGTATCAGATCGGCGAACGGCTGACTTATAACGTTTCTTACTCGGCCTTTCCCAGCGCGGCGCACGCCGAATTTCACATCGTGTCGCGTGGCGTGTACTTCGATCGCGATGCAATCCAGCTTCGTGCACACGTCCAGACGATGGATGTAGTCAATGTCGCCCTGCTCGCGATCAACAACGACTACACGACCTACATCGATCCGTTAACCGGACTTCCCTTTCGCTCGGAAGAAACAGTTCGCGATGCAATCAAGGCTGACGAATCGGTTCGCGACCTGAATCGGCCAGCCGGCAACGAAGCGATTCCGCCCAAACAGAAAGGCTTTCCGGGCACTTACGATCTGCTATCCGCATTCTATCGCGCGCGCGCACTCCCGCTCGGAGCCGGCGGCGCTTTCAGTTTTTCGGTGCAGGGCGAAGGCGGTGAATATCATATCGAACTGAGAGTCACCGGAAAGGAAGCAGTCAACACCAACGTTGGCTCTTTCAACACGATCGTCGCCAAAATACGCGTCAGCAACTCGCCGCTGCGAAACGTTAAGGTCTATTTCAGCGATGACGAACGTCACGTTCCGGTCTTGATAACTGCTGAAATCGGCGACGGCGACTTGCGCGCGGAACTCGCGGCTTCCGAGATCGTCAAACCGGTGCCGGTTGCAACGCCTACGCCGGATACCTCAGTGCGTCCTGGTCCGATTCCGGCACCGACTCCAGCGCCAACCGTCGCTCCAGCCGCGAATAATGGAGACTGGCCGTTCAAAGTCGGCGAACAGCTCAACTACCAGATCTTCATTGGACCGAATCCGACGCCGATGGGCATCGCGTCGTTTCACGTGAAAGGGCGTCAAAAGTATTTCGATCGCGACGGTGTTAACCTGAGTGTGTTTGCACACACGACTAATGCACTCGCGCAGGTTTTCACAGCGCGCGATCAAATCGATTCGTATGTCGAGCCGGGAGGGTTGCTGCCGTTCCGCACTGTGATGACTCTGATCGAAGGGCGCCGCCGGTTGAATCAAACGTTGCTGATGGGTCAGGAAAACGGCGTCGCAAGCACCGATCAAGGTCTGCGCATCGAGATTCCGGTCGGCACGCACGATTATCTTTCGTTCTTTTACGCGATCCGGACTTTCAACCTGACGCCGAACCGAAAGAGCGTGGTCTCGATGCTGGTCGAAAATAAACCCAAGACGCTTTTCGTCACCGCGCAAAAGCGGGAAATGATTGGGTTAGGAAGCCAGGTCATACCGGCGATCGCGGTTTCGATCACGACTGACGATCCTGAGCCAGACAAGTACCAACTACGCATGTGGATCAGCGACGACAAGCGCCGGCTGCCGCTGCGTATTGCGTGTGCAACTCAACTCGGTCCGTTGCGAGCCGACCTGGCAGTTCTGCCGGCCGTCCCGCAGTAAAAGATGCCACCAACAAACCACGAAGTTCACGACTACAAAATCTGGCAAGTAATTACCGCATCGGCAGTTGGTACCATGATCGAGTGGTACGACTTCTACATCTTCGGTAGTCTCGCCGTTACGATCTCGCCGCTGTTCTATCCTGAAGGCAACGATACACTCGCGCTGATCGCTTATCTGTCGACGTTTGCGGTCGGCTTTGTGGTGCGCCCGTTTGGCGCGCTCTTCTTTGGACGCATCGGCGATCTTGTCGGGCGCAAGTATGCGTTTCTCGTGACGTTGCTGGTGATGGGCGGCGCGACCGCAGCGATCGGTTTTCTGCCGACGTACGCCTCAATTGGAATTCTCGCGCCGATAATGTTGTTGTTGATTCGTATCCTTCAGGGACTCGCGCTCGGTGGTGAATACGGTGGAGCTGCTGTTTACGTTGCCGAGCATGTGCCCGACGAACGGCGCGGTTTCTACACCAGTTTCATTCAGATCACTGCGACGCTCGGACTGTTCGTCTCGCTGGTCGTGAGCATCGTGGTGCAAAATTCGATGACGCGCGCGGCATTCAGCGCGTGGGGCTGGCGCATACCGTTCATCATCTCGATCTTTCTTATCGGCGTTTCGCTTTACATTCGTTTGCGGATGAAAGAGTCGCCGATCTTCAGTCAGATCAAGAGTGCGGGGATGACTTCGAGCCGGCCGCTCGTTGAAGCGTTTACGAAGTGGGATAACCTGAAACGTGTGCTCATTTCGCTGTTCGGTGCGACGGCTGGACAGGGGGTAGTGTGGTACACGGGACAGTTTTACGCGCTCTTTTATTTACAGACTGTGCTGAAAGTAAACGGGCGTTCGGCGCAATACATCGTGGCGATTGCGCTGTTGCTGGCGATGCCGTTGTTTGTATTCATGGGAGCTCTGTCCGATCGCATCGGACGGAAGTGGATCATGATGCTCGGCTGTCTGCTCGCAGCGGTTTCATACTTCCCGATCTATTACGCGATGCAACGTGCGGCCGGATCGAACGTCGTGACCGCAACGTCGCAACCGAATCCGATCACGGGCGCGATCACGCTGGTGCCGCAGACTGAAGTCAACGGTGTGCTGCAACCGGCGAAGGAAGTTCTGCCTTACACAGACATCGCCTCTTTGCTCAGTTCGCCGACCGCGTGGAAACTGATTCTCCTGGTCTTTATCCAGGTCTTCTTCGTGACAATGGTCTATGGTCCAATCGCCGCGTACCTGGTCGAAGCCTTCCCGGCCAAAATCCGCTACACCTCTTTATCGTTGCCCTATCACATCGGCAACGGCGTGTTCGGCGGCCTCCTTCCCGTAATCGGCCTCTCGGTCGTCGCCAACACGGGCAACATCTACGCCGGCCTCTACTACCCCATCATCATCGCCTCCCTAACCTTCATCATCGGCTCCCTCCTGCTCCGCGAAACCAGGCACACGCTAATTTGGGACGAGATTAAGTGACGGGCTGGTACTGGTTCAGTTTTGGTGCCACGTTTTGAGTTCAGCCTTCAGGCTGCTGTCTTGAGCGAGCAAGCTAAAGCTTGAACTCCAAACCGAATCAGTACCGACGGGCTAGATCTCTTGACCAGCTAAGCAACCGGACGTAATCTCAAACCATGGATTACCGCGACTACATCACGATTGACCCAAACAAGCGTGGCGGCAAGCCGTGTGTGCGGGGATTGCGTATCACCGTCTATGAAGTGCTCGAGTATCTCGCGTCGGATATGACGGAAGAAGAAATCCTTTCAGATTTCCCTGACCTCACTCACGACGATCTAAAAGCCTGCATTGCCTTCGCCGCGGATCGCGAACGCAAGCTAATGACCGTTCCGGCTGCGTGAAGCTGCTATTTGATGAAAACCTCTCACCAAACCTGGTGATCCGCCTCGCGGATCTCTTTCCCGACTCCCTTCATGTCAGAGAAGTTGGCCTGCAAGCTGCTGACGATCAAGCCGTCTGGGAATACGCAAAGAGATCTGACCTAATTATCGTCTCTAAAGATAGTGATATGCACCAACGTAGTTTTCTGTTGGGCGCTCCACCCAAAGTTGTATGGGTACGGCTCGGTAACTGCTCAACCACGGACGTTGAGAACCTACTGCGTCGGCATGTTGAAGTACTCAGAATATTTAACGAAGACCAGATCGCATCCTTCTTGAGCCTTTCGTGAGAAAAACTGATGCAGATTAACCGCCGCGAATTTGCTTACGGTCTTGCGCTGAGTGTTGGTGCGCTGTCGCTTCGTTTTCCTTTTCAGAAACAAGTGCGTGTCAATGGGCAGCGCATCATGGACCACATCAAGGCGTTGGGGGAGTTTGGGAAGAATCCGCAGGGAGGTGTGAGTCGGGTTGCTTATAGTGATGCCGATAAGCAGGGGCGTGAATATGCGTTGGGGTTGATGAGGGACGCGAGTCTGGATGTGACCGTCGATGCTGCGGGAAATCTCATCGGAAGACGAGCGGGCAAAGACAATCTAAAGCCGCTGCTCATCGGTTCGCACATTGATACTGTCCCGGAGGGCGGCAACTACGATGGCGTCGTCGGCTCGCTGGGCGCGATCGAAGTCGCACAGACGCTGGCCGAAAACAACATTACGTTGCAACACCCGCTGGAAGTTGTCATTTTTCAAAATGAAGAAGGCGGCTTAATCGGCAGCCGCGCGATGAACGGCGAATTGACCGAGAAAGAACTCGATCTCGTTAGCCGCAGTGGCAAAACCATTCGCGAAGGCATCAAGTTTATCGGTGGCGACACGAGTAAATTGAGTGAGGTCAAACGCAACAAAGGCGACATCGCGGCGTATCTCGAACTGCACATCGAACAAGGCAACACGCTCGACACCGAGAAGATCAACATCGGCGTCGTCGAAGGCATCGTCGGCATCAACTGGTGGGACGTCACGATCGAAGGCTTTGCGAATCACGCCGGCACAACCGCGATGAATAATCGCCAGGACGCGCTACTAGCCGCGGCCAAGTTTATCGAAGCCGTGAATCGAATTGTGACTAGTGAACCAGGCCGGCAGGTGGGAACCGTTGGAAGAATCAATGCGTTTCCGGGTGCGCCAAATGTGATTCCCGGCAAAGTAGTTCTCAGCCTGGAGCTGCGCGACTTGAACGCCGGAAAGATCAAAACGCTCTACGACAAGATCTACGCCGAGGCACAACAGATCGCTACGACGAGCAAAACAAAATTTGACTTCAAAGAGATCAACGTCAACATCCCAGCGCCGACCGATCCCCAAATGCAGACGTTCAT
>DATNJO010000926.1:0-4693 GCA_035603895.1 Pyrinomonadaceae bacterium | reverse complement strand
AGGCCCATGACCTTGTATTCGCCTTCGTTAACTTCAAAACCGAGATACCCGGTAATCGCGCTATAGAAGAAGCCGAGCGAGTCGGGAAAGTCGACTTGCTCGAAGCGTTCGATATTTGGACCACGGCCATAGCCGTAAGTAGTAGTGGCCCAATCGCCGACACCATCGACGGTCAAAATTGCCGACTCTTCGAAACCGGAGAAATAGTAACTGCTGGCGGCATGAGAAAGATGGTGATCGAAAATCTCCACGCGTCCGTCGTAGCCGATCAGGGAACGGATCATTTGCAGCGGATGAAGTTCGGAAATTCGACGAAAGATCGATTGACGGCGGTGTGTGGGAAGATCGGGCATGAAACCCATCCAAACCTGACGCCCGAGTTTCAAGCATGGATCCTCGTAATAACCGATGCAGTCGACGTCCGCGATCGTGATCCCGCCTTCCTTCAAGCAATAACCAATAGCCCTGGCTGGAAACGACTTATCATTCTTCACTCGCGAAAAACGTTCCTCCTGCACGGCAGCGACGAGAACGCCGTCCTGGAGCAAAGCACAAGCAGAATCGTGATAACCGCTCGAGAGTCCAATGACATTCAAACGACCTTTTTTCGCTCTGCGTGAAATCCTCGCGGCCGGTTTGTGACCGTTACCATTAATTGCGTCTTTATCAATCATGATCGGAGTTTCCGCCAATTTGAGTTTTGGGATTGAGTTAAGCGAGTTCCGGTGTGGCTTCCAACTTTTCGATCAGTGCTTCTTCTATCGATAAGGCGAGACCGGCGATTGTTGGTTGGTCGAAGATCGCGCGCATCGGCAGATCGATCTGGAAGGTTTGGTTGATGCGATGAATGATCTGCGCGGCGAGTAACGAATGGCCGCCGAGATCGAAGAAGTTCTCCTCAATACCGATCTGTTCGAGCGACAAGACTTCTGCCCAGATTCCGGCGAGGCTGATCTCTTGCGGCGTCTCGGGCGGTGTGTACACGCGCGGCAGCCGCTCTTTTGCTTCCTGAAGTGAAGGTAGTGCTTCGTAGTCGATCTTGCCGTTGAGGGTTAAGGGCAAGGCGTCGAGGTGAACGAAGAAATTCGGGATGGTTTCCGCGATCAGTGTTTGCGCCAGAAACTCGTGCAGCCTTGCCGGTTCCAGGGCTTCGGCTGAAACGTAATAAGCGATCATCGCGTCGTGACCGTTCTTGTCCTTGCGAATGACGACCGTGCAATCGGTAACTTCCGGATGCTGGTTCAATGCGAAACGAATCTCATTCAGCTCCACGCGATAACCGTGAAACTTCACCTGTTCATCCTGCCGGCCGAGATACTCGAGATCGCCTGACGGCAATCTGCGGCACAGGTCTCCCGTGCGATACATCCGCTCGTTGTCGGCGAAGGGATTGGGAATGAACCTTTCCGCTGTAAGCGAGGGACGCTCCAGATACCCTTGTGCCAAACCGGGACTCGCGATGAACAGTTCGCCAGTAACGTTGACCGGCACTGGTTGCAGCCACTTGTCGAGCACGTGGATGCTGACATTCGCGGCCGGTCTTCCGATCGGCACACTTGCGCGCGTGTCGTTTTGTGGGTCGTACTTGTAGATCATGCAACCAACTGTTGCTTCGGTTGGTCCATACTCGTTGAAGATCTCGACCTCCCCGCCAAAACTCTCATGTGTCTCTCGCGCAAGAGCGGTTGCGAATGCTTCGCCACCTACGATAAACCGCTGAACCTTGCTTCGTTTGTGCTCGAGTTCCTTGATTAGACTGAAGTGACTCGGCGTCAACTTGCACACGCCGAGCTCTTTGTCAGCCAGTAGTTCCTCCAACAGAGCCTGCTTGTCCTCGCGGTAGAAGATTTCGATCTTGTTTCCGGTGATCAGTGGGACGTAGATGGACGTTACTGTCAGGTCGAAAGCCAGCGACGAGTAGAGCGCGAACGTCAAACTGTCACCGTGCAGGTAAACGTCTTTCGCCCACGAAACGTAATTAATCAGAGCGCGGTGGGAAACGGCGACGCCTTTTGGTTCTCCAGTCGAACCGGACGTGTAGATGACGTAAGCAATACTTTCCGGACTCACCTCAATCACTTCATTGCGATCCGGCTGTTGGGCGATGATGGACCAGTCGCGCTCCAGTTTTTCCTGATTCAACGCCGCCGCGACGTCGGCGTCCGTTAAGACAAACGAGATGCGTTGTGGTGGATGCTCGGGATCTAGCGCAACGTAACCCGCGCCGGTTTTGAGCACACCCAACAGCGCGATCAATTCCTCAAACGAGTGTGTCAGACAGATCGCGACGAGATCGCCGGACTTGATTCCTTCGGTTCGCAAATAATGACCGAGTTGGTTCGCGCGGCGATTCAACTCCGCGTAACTCAGCAGCTCGCCTCTAAACTCTGCGGCGATCGCGTCGGGAGTGGCTTCGACTTGTGCTTCGAATAACTGATGGATGCAAACGTTTGGTCGATCGGTCGTGAGCGTTTGATTCCATGCCGCAAGCTCCTGCGTTTCCTCATCGCTGAGCAGCGGCAGTTCAGCCAGGCGTTGCTCAGGCTCCGCAGCAACCGCGACCAGGATGTTTCGGAAGTGATTGGCCATGCGCGCGATCGTGGCCCGATCGAAGAGGTCGGGGTTGTATTGGAATCCGCCCTGAAGCCCTTCACTGCCCTCGGACATATCAAGCAAAAGATCGACTTGCGAATTCGTGAACTCCTTTTCCGGAGCGCCGATCGTCAAGCCTGGCAGCGTCATGTCGATCAACGTGGGCTGATTGTGGAAAGCAAGCACAACTTGAAACAGCGGCAGATAACTGGCATTGCGCGTGGGCCGCAACTCCTGAATCATCTTCTCGAAGGGGACGCTTTGATGCGCATAAGCTTTCAACGTGGTCTCGCGCACTTGTTCCAGCAAATCGGTGAACGCTGGATTGCCGGAGCAGTCGGTGCGGAGGGCAAGCATGTTTACAAAGAAACCGATCAACGGCTCGATCTCCGAGCGCTCGCGGTTGGCAATCGTGGTGCCGACAACGATGTCGTCCTGGTTGGTATAGCGATGGAGCAGTGTTTGAAACGCAGCCAGCAATAACATGAACATCGTCGTTCCGCGTTGCTGACTCAATGCTTTCAAACGTTGCGAGACTTCTGGCGAAACCGTGAACTCTTCGAGCGCACCGCGGTAAGTCTGTATCTGCGGCCGTGGCCGATCAGTTGGTAACTCCAACAACGGCGGAGCACCGGCTAATTGTTCTTTCCAGAACGTGAGTTCGCGTTCCAGTGTCTCGCCCTGGAGGTGTTCTCTTTGCCACACCGCGAAGTCCGCGTATTGCACTTTCAGTTCCGGCAGAACCGACGATTCACCCTGGCCGAACGTCTCGTAAAGCGACGACACCTCGCGCATCAGAATGCCTCTCGACCAACCATCGCTGATGATGTGGTGCAACGTGCAGACGAGCGTGTGTTCGTCACTCGAGTGACGGATGAGCATCAGCCGAACCAACGGACCGGTTTCGAGATCGAATGGGCGTTGCAGCAATTCGGACGCTACTTTCGTATCAACTGATTCACGTTCGGCTTCGTTGAGATTGCTGAGGTTGACTGTTGGAAGCGACTGTTTCGTGGCTGGATGAATGACCTGAAGCAGTTCTCCATCAATCACTGGAAACGACGTGCGCAAGTTCTCGTGTCTGCGGCCTATCTCATCAAACGTCTGCTCGAGCGCAGCATGGTTCAACGAACCCTTCAAGCGCATTCCGAGATCGATGTGGAAGGTCGACGTGCCGTGTGCGAGCTCTTCCTGAAACCACAGGCGCTGTTGTGCGAAGGAGCATGGCAGTTTGCCGTCGCGGGCAACGGTTTCGATGGGTGTTGCGGAGCTGAAGTTACCTTCGTTGAGTTGTGCCTCGACCTGTGCGGAGAGTTGCCGGAGAGTTGGCGCTTCGAAGATGCTGCGAACGGGCATCTCGATTTTGAAGGTGTCGCGAATCCGGTGAATCACCTGGGTCGCGAGTAACGAGTGGCCGCCAAGATTAAAGAAGTTTCCGTAACGGCCGACGCGGCGAAGACCCAACACTTCACACCACATTCCCGCTACGATCTCTTCGATCGGCGTCAGTGTTCCTGCTTCTGACGCCTCGTCCCCCGTTAGAAAGTCGAGCGCTGGTAATGCTTTGCGATCGATCTTGCCGTTCAGAGTGCGCGGCAGTTGTTCCAACTCGACAAACGCTGACGGCACCATCGTTGGCGGCAGACGACCGGCCAAATACTCACGCAGAAGATCGCTTCCCGTGCCGTTAGTCAGCGTCACGTAAGCCACGAGAAACTTGTTGCCTTCTCTGTCGTCGCGATCGACGACTGCGACATCTGCAACCGCGGAATGCGCCCGCAGCAGATTTTCGATCTCGCCGAGTTCGACTCTGACGCCACGAATCTGTACTTGCTGATCGCGCCGTCCGAGATGCTCGAGGTTTCCGTCTTCGAGCCACCGGCCATAGTCACCTGTCTTGTGAACAAGGTCGTTCGGATCGTTGGTAAAGGGATTTTGAATAAAGACTTGCTGCGTCAGTTCAGGCGCGCCGTAATATCCATGCGAACGATACGGCGTGCGAATGTAAATCTCTCCAACAGTTCCCTGTTGGCACGGCTTCGCGGCCGCATCCATGAGCATCACCGCCGAACCTTTGATCGGTTTGCCGACCGGAATCGAA
>DATNJO010000925.1:0-4000 GCA_035603895.1 Pyrinomonadaceae bacterium | reverse complement strand
CTGGGCGTCCCGCTTATTTAGGATATGTGCTGCAACGATTTCGTATGTATGGGGGAGATATTTCAAGCTCTTACCAAGAATACGCACGACAGCTCGAGAGGCATAGTTATAGCGATGTAGCAGCGGTACTCAAAGAAATCGATCAAACACTCGCACCTGGATCTCTCAGTCAATTCAAGCTCGGTCAAATCAAAGATTTCACATCGTTGGCGAATTCGGCGCAGAAACAGGGAACAGCGATGGCTGAGGTTGACGGTGGTGCGCAATATCTAAAGGATGAAGCACATGCAGCATTTCGGGGTTTTGCGCAAAAGATCATTAGTCGCATAGAGAAAATAAGTTGACCGCGGATATCAGAATCACAAAATCAGATCGAGCCCTCATCAGCCGATTGGTATCTCATTATAAAGAGAACCGCAGCTTCATTGAGGTAATGCTCAAGCAGCTTAGCGAAGCTATACTTGGCTCACCTCGATTGATGGCGCACGTTCACTCAACAAAGTCCCGCCTCAAAGATCCAGACCATTTAGAAGACAAGCTGTTTCGGAAATTGAAGGACGCAAAAGCTAAGAACCACAGGTTTACGATCTCAGAAAAGAACTTGATGTATCGTATCAATGACCTTGCTGGTTTTCGCATTCTTCACCTTCATACTGAGCAAATTGTCTCGATTGATCGAGAACTACGAGCAGTATTCGACGAATACAGGTTTCCTTTGTACGAAACGCCAAGAGCTCGAACATGGGATGACGAAAGTCGGGCTTTCTTCCAGAAATGTGGGATTCAGACTGTTAAGAGTCCTACGATGTACACGAGCGTTCACTACGTCGTTCAATCGAATAGTAGCACTAAAGCAACTTGCGAAATTCAGGTTAGAACGTTGGCAGAAGAACTTTGGGGTGAAGTTGACCATACAATGAATTACCCTCACGAATGCGAAGTGATGTCCTGTCGAGAACAAATAAAAGTTTTAGCTCGAGTAACTTCGAGCTGCAGTCGTCTTGTTGACTCGATTTTTCGCTCGTATGAGAACCTCGACGGATAAACCCCGCGACCGTCGCGCCCAGATACGCTTCAAGTAGCGCTTTTTGGTCGTCCTCAACAAATCTCAGTCGTCGATTCCCTGGCGAGTTCAGCAATCTCAAGCGAATCTCTTGGCACTGTTAGCAGTGTTAGCTTGGCGGTTCTTCAAGGGTATCGCTTTTCCTCATGTGAATACTGAACCGTTCATGGCAACAAGCGGACGAATCATCCGCACCCGAGGCCTCGGAGTAACGCAGATGTTTTTTATTTCGACCATACCTTGGCGTTCGTCACAGACCCCAGAGGTTCGGCTTAACTTCATTAGCACAACTAGATTTCACGTCCCGGCCCAGGCTAATTAGACCTGATGAAGCTTGAAGAACCGAGGCTAACAACTAATCTTGCGTAGACATCGACGGAGATCGGTGCGGATTGCGCCGCCGGGGGCATGAAACCTCGGTCGCCATATCCGAGCCGGGCATCGCGATCTGCGAGAAGAGCCAGGGAAACTTTCCAACAAATGTCTAGAGAATAAGAGGAAAGGGATGCTGCCGGCTGGGGTTATCAATCATGGGGTGATCGCGAGTGGCCGTGAAGGCCGCGTGAATCAAGTACTCCGAGCAACTGAGGCAAGTTGCAGCAGCAACAGCGCAACAGACAGCCCTGCCCACACTTAAAAACCTATAAATATATGATTTTATTACTCCTTACACTGCAACAAGTTATAATTACATGTGGCTGGCACTAGGCATAAATTGTGTAATACTTGCGTAGACATCGACGAAGATCGGTGCGGATTGCGCCGCCGGAGGCATGAAACCCCGGTCGCCACCCCCGAGCCGGGCATCGCGATCTGCGAGAAGAGCCAAGGAAACTTCCAGCAAACGTCAAGAGAATAAGAGATAAAGGATGCTGCCGGGTGGGGTTTATCAATCATGAGGTCATCGCTAGTAGGCCGTGAAGGCCGCGTGAATCAAGTGCTCCGAGCAACTGAGGCAAGCCACCTTGCAACAATCTGCATATACAAACGAATTAACAGTGGTTCACCCTATTGCCTATCGTAGAGCATTTGTAGTAGTCTTCAACGAAAGGAGAACTGACATGAGCGAACAACCCACCACTGTAGCTGTGGAAATCGGCGATGACCTTTTGCGGAGCGTTTTTGAGCGGGCGGCGGAGATGTCCAAGGCTGTCCCGGAGTCTCTTCGAGAAGCTGCCTTTAACCGTGCTGTTGATGCGCTATTAGGAAATGCCAAGCAGTCGAACTTGGATCATAAGAACCGTTCTTTGAGTGCTATTACGCCCGCAGTTCCGGTGAAGGATTCGGAACGCGACGTTAGTTATCTATTAGCACATATCGATCGTACTGCTTATCCAGCAGTAAGTGATTCAAACAGAGTTCTAGATAGGGCGCTTCACGTCTTGCGGATTGCGAACAATGATTTTGGGGTAGACGGCTTGGGGTCCACCGATATAGCCCGAATCCTTACAGAGAAATTTCGTCTAAGGACAACTCGGCAGGCCGTCGCGCAAGCACTAGACTCAGCTAGAAAATTCGTTGATAGATCCTCAGGTGCTGGCCGTACGAAGTATCGAATTATGGCTGCGGGCGAACGTTATCTCGATTCGGAGAGTTCTGAGAGCCCCGGTCCAGCTAATCTGCCTAGAAAGGTCGCCAAAAACAACGCGAAGAAAAGCGCAACTAAATCGGAATCCTCACCAAGGACGTCAGATAGTAAGCGATCCAGGTCCCGGATAGGACCACGCGCCACTCTGAATCAACTTGTCGCTGACGGTTACTTCAATGAGGCTCGGCGAATATCAGGGATTCAAACTCATCTTGCTGAAACCAAAGCGCATACATACAAGGTAACCGATTTATCACCGACTCTGGTTCGCATGCTTCGCGACGATGTGTTGGTGCGGGAGAGGGGCGAGGATGGACAGTATGAGTATCGGCGAAAGTGATCTCACCAAACGAGCGCTGGCGGGCGTGATGCCCTCGCTTAGAACAAGGTTATTAAAGACATATGCTCAGCTCAAGGCAGCATTTGTGGAGGGACAGTTCGATGCTTGTGGCCTGAGAGCTGGAAAATTTTGCGAGATCGCGCTGAGGGTTTTGCAAGAGTACTTTGCCGGTACTCATATTGCTCTCGGACAAAAGATTCAAAATTTTAAAGTGGAATGTGACAGGATTGAGCAACTGCCGGCTGCCGCCGGACCTGAAAGTCTTCGACTGTTAATGCCACGAGCTCTAAACTTTCTTTATTCACTACGAAATAAGAGAGGTATAGGTCACGTGGGCGGAGACGTTGATGCTAATGAGATAGATGCCGCCACATGTGTTCGTGTGGCTGATTGGTGCCTGAGCGAGTTGATCAGAATCTTTCACAATCTTTCTATCGAAGAGGCCCAGGATATGGTGAATACGATTGCTGAACGACGACTTCCCTTAGTTTGGCAAATTCAAGGCAAAAAGCGCGTACTCCAAAATCACTTGAATTATAAGTCACAGGTACTCCTCCTTCTGTATTCGGAACCTGTTACTGGTGTGCCCCTCGAAGAGTTGCTTCTGTGGACGGAGAATCCACGCAAAGACAATTTTGTCAGGGCCGTGATTGGACCCATGCATCAGGAGCGACTGATCGAATTCGATCGGATCGCGAATTTCGTTTTTATTTCACCAAAGGGAAGTCGTGTAGTCGAGGAGCAACTTCTTAATACGGCTGGCGAAGCCTGAACACCGACGCTTGCGGCCCGCTCAAAATACAAGGACGGATTCAGCTTCAAGTGGTTCAATAAAGGCCGGTCGTCTGATAAGACTGGATTACGTTCTTCCCAAAGCCTGGAACATAATCAGTCTTATCAAACGCCTCGCCGTCTATTCCTTTCTTTCAATTAGTTATTTGAACGATCGTCTTGCGTATGGGCCGCACTCGCCTGCGGCTCGTGTCTAATGCCGCTAGGCTGAAGTTCA
>DATNJO010000924.1:0-2308 GCA_035603895.1 Pyrinomonadaceae bacterium | reverse complement strand
GCCTCAGACGCGGCGCCGCTCGCAGCCGTTTCTACGGGCGCTGTCACCGGTTCCGGCTTCGGCTCGGGTTTTTCTTCTGGAGGAAGATCGCGCGGACTGCCATCAGCATTGAACAGTCGCCGATCCGTTACTTTGAAGTTTGGTTGATCGTCACTCATAGCTCTATTGTGAATTTAGGTTGATGGTAGCATAGACTACTGCCATGCCCACAACGTTCAACGATCTCGTTAATTTGATGGAGCGTCTGCGCTCGCCAAACGGCTGTCCCTGGGACCGCGAACAGACGTACGCCACCCTCGCGCCGATGCTGCTCGAAGAGGCATACGAAGCCTTTGAAGCCGTGGAAGAAGCGCGCGAAGGCCGTCCCGCGGAGCTGCGCGACGAACTCGGCGATCTGCTGTTTCAGATCGTCTTCTACGCGCAGGTCGCGAGGGAACGCGGCGAGTTTAATATCGACGACGTGATCGGCGCTATTCACGACAAGATGGTGCGGCGCCACCCGCACGTATTCGGCGACGTGACCGCGGAAGACTCAGCAACAGTGTTGTTGAACTGGGAAACGATGAAAGCCGAAGAACGGCGCGCGGCCGGCAAGACTGAAGACGTGAAGACTTCGCTGCTCAACGGTGTCTCCTCCAAAGCGCCCGCGTTGATGGAAGCTCACCAACTCTCCACCAAAGCAGCGCGGGTCGGTTTCGACTGGAGATCGGTCGACGACATCTTCGACAAGTTACATGAAGAGATTGAAGAGTTGCGCGTCGCGATCGAGGAACACACGAACCTCAAAGACGAGGCAAACCACGCGCGCGTGCGAGAAGAGATTGGCGACTTACTTTTCGCCGCGACGAATATCGCGCGGCACATGCAAGTAGAACCAGAAGCGGCGCTGAAACTCACGAATCGCAAGTTTCGGCGCCGCTTCGGATACATTGAAACTTCACTTCACGATCGTGGCCAAGCTTTCGATCAGACGTCGATCGACGAGTTGGAAGAGTTGTGGCAGGAAGCGAAATCCACAGATTACACAGAGAAAAACTCTGCGTAATCTGTGGATGGGTTTAAGGTATTACCGATCGTTGATGCGCACCGAGGTCAGTACGTCATTGAACGCGCGATCGAAGTTGCGTTCACCCTGCGGTGTAACGGCGACCATGTAAAGTACCTGACCGTTGCTCAATTGCGTGGTGATCAACCTGATCGTCTCGGGACGGCCGGTCGCCTCGTTAACATTGGTTAGCGTAGACCACAAAGCCTGACGCCCGTCGATTGTTGTACGTTGATAATTACCGCTCGCTCGCAGATTTCGATTTCCCTGAGCAAAACCGTTGATGATTTCGTCAGTGGCCCGCTGCAAGTTGCGGTTGCTGGTCTGCGCCACGCCGAAATTCGTGCCGTGCGTAAAGACGGCCTGACCGTTGACGCTGCCATAACCACCCTCAGGCGCGAACCACACTGAACTGCCTTCGTTAAACTGCCGCCAGTTGGACGGCACATTCACACGCACGCCGCCGTTGAAGATCGCTACGTTCTGGTAGCGTGTCGACGGAGACTCAACGCGTCCGGTCGGCGTGTTGTTTGGATAATTGGTGTTCTCGCCCGTCGGATAGCGTTGCCCATTCTGCTGTATCTCCGCCATCGAAGGAGCACCCCTGTAACCGCGCAACCGTTCCTGAATACGAGCAAACTCGCGCGAGTCGCCCCCGCCACCGTTGACGCGCAGGGCCTGAGCTTCACGATTGATGCGCTCGTAACGATCGCTCGGACTCGGGTGATCGCTCAAGAAGCCGCCGCCACCGCCTCCCTGTTGTTGAATGGTGCGAAACATGTTCGCCAGGTCTTGCGGGTTGTAACCGGCTTGCGCCATGATCTGCGCGCCGAGTATGTCGGCTTCAGTTTCGTACTCGCGACTGAACTTCAGGAGGTAAACTCCAAACGGCGCCTGGGCCAACTGGCCCACACCCGCATTCCCAGTGGCGATTGTGCCGGCAATCCCGGCGATCGCCGCGAGCGTTGAATACTTCTGAGACTTCGTAGCCTGCGCGGTACCGTGACGCAGCGCAACGTGACTGATCTCGTGGGCCATCACGCCGGCCATTTCGCCTTCAGTTTTCGCTGCCTCGATCATTCCGCGGTTGACGTACATTGGTCCACCGGGAAGCGCGAATGCGTTGATGTCGCGCGCGTTGACGACTTTGAAATAGTAGTCAAATTCCGGATGTTGAAACTGCTGTGGAATCGCAGCCACCAGTCTTTCGCCGACTCGTTCGACGTAGCTCCGAGTTGTTTCGTCATTCAGCAAAGGAAACTG
>DATNJO010000923.1:0-2912 GCA_035603895.1 Pyrinomonadaceae bacterium | reverse complement strand
CGACGTCAAACTCTTCCAACGCCACGATTCGATCAATAGGTCGATTTCGGCCCAGGAACGCGAGCAGATCGATAAACAGCGCTGGTCCAGCGTCGTTTGGAACCGCGATCAGATCGTCGAGAGACTCCCGCGGCCACTCTTCATTGAGCATCTTCTCCTTGGTTATAAGGATCACGTGACAACCGTGGGCCTTACATTCGCGGATAAAATCGACGCCTTTGAAATAGGTCGCCAAACACACAATATTGAGAGGTCGATTCGGAGGTTCAGGCATTCCGCTCAATATAGCCTCTTTTCAGGTTTGCGGTCACCTGTTAAGGTATCCGCGAGATCGTAGGCCTGTTACTCTCCCAAAAACCAAAGATGATATTTAAAGGTCCCTATCCGGACGTACACATTCCAGAAACTGCCCTGACACCGTTCGTGATGCACGGTGCCGCCGAACTGGCCGATAAAGCGGCCCTGATCGATGGTCCAACAGGCCGGACACTCACCTACGAGCAGTTCGCTGACGCGATAGCGATCGTCGCGCATAACCTGGCTCAGCGTGGTTTCAAGAAAGGCGACGTGCTCGGCATTCTGAGTCCAAACTGTCCCGAGTATGGCATCGCCTTCCACGCCGTCGCGACGCTCGGTGGCATCGTCAGCCCAATCAACCCGCTCTACACGCGTTACGAGATCGCGCATCAATTAAAAGACTCGGGCGCCAGGTTTCTCATCGCTACAACGATGTGTATCGACCGCGCCAGCGAAGCTGCTCAAGACGCGGGCGTCGAAGAGATTTTTGTTTTCGGCCACACCGAACGTGCGACTCCGTTTGCTGAACTTCTCGAAGACAACGGCCGCGCAACTCAAGTCGAGATCAACCCAACCGAAGACCTCGTCGCGCTTCCCTATTCAAGCGGCACGACCGGATTGCCGAAGGGTGTAATGCTGACGCACCGCAATCTCGTCGCGAACCTCTGCCAGATGGAAGGTCTCTGCTACTTCTACGAAGACGACACGCTGATCTGCGTGTTGCCGTTGTTTCACATCTACGGCCTGGTCGTCGTACTCAACATGGGACTCTACACCGGCGCGACCGTGGTCACGATGCCGCGCTTCGAACTGGAGACGTTCCTGAAGGCGGCTCAGGATTACGACGTGACACTGGCCCATATCGTGCCGCCGATCGTGTTAGCTCTCAGCAAACATCCGGTAGTCGACAATTACCGTTTGCCAAAACTCAAAACATTATTCTCCGGCGCAGCGCCACTCGGCGAAGATCTGACGCGCGCTTGTATGGATCGTCTCGGCTGCGTTGTGCGGCAGGGCTACGGCATGACTGAAACCAGTCCCGTCACGCATTCGTCACCTGCGCCACCGCACGAACTGAAGTTTGGTTCGGTAGGCGTGCCCGCGCCAAACACGGAATGCAAGATTATCGATCTCGAAACCGGTGAAGCTTTGCCGCCCGGACAGCGTGGCGAAGTTTGCGTCCGTGGACCGCAGATCATGAGGGGTTATCTCAACGCGCCCGAAGCAACTGCGCAAACAATCGATCCGGAAGGCTGGTTGCACACAGGTGACATCGGTTACGCGGATGAAGATAGCCACTTCTTCATCGTCGATCGAGCGAAGGAGTTGATCAAGTACAAAGGTTTTCAAGTGCCACCGGCGGAGCTTGAAGCGGTGCTGTTAACACATCCCTGCATCGCGGACGCCGCTGTCATTCCCTGTCCCGACGACGAAGCAGGCGAAGTGCCAAAAGCGATCGTAGTGATGAAACAGCCCGCAGAGCCGGAAACGATTCTCGAATACGTAGCGGAACGCGTCGCGCCACACAAACGAATCCGGTACATCGAGTTTGTAGACAAGATCCCCAAATCGCCTTCAGGAAAGATCCTGAGACGCGTTTTGGTGGAGACCGAACGGGCAAAAGCTCAGGCTTTGTGATATTTTTTCTGCCTGAATTTCTGAGGAGGGATGACATGTATTTTCGTCGTTTATCTTTAGCGCTCCTGACTCTCCTATTCGCTGCTTCGCCGCTCGCCGCACAGGCGCAAAAGCCGGCTCCAAAGCCCGCCGATGCGTGGGCGGAATGGGAAACCATCACTCCCGAAGGCGAAGAGTTCACGGTCACGATGCCGAAAAACCCGACTACGGAATCAACCAAATTTCCCTATCACAAGATGGAGCTGAACACGCGCCTCTACCTGGCCAAATCCACAAGCGGCCCGGTGTTGGCGATTGCATCTTTCAGCGGCATCAAAGCGAATCCCGCGTTATACACTGAGTTTCAGCGCTTCAATTCCTATATCGACGCCTTCAAGGATTTCTTTCCGCCGAAGGTCCGAACGAAAGACACTGCGATCACCAAGCTCACGCTTGTCAGCAGCCGGCCTTTCAATGGTCACACCGGCCGCTCCTACAAAGTGTCGATCGGCGAGCTGAACGGCGTCCTGCACGCCTTCGTCACGCGAAAACGCTTCTACGCAATCGTTTCGCTCAATACTAAAAAGGACGACGCACTCGAAGAGAAGTTTTTGAGTTCCTTCAATCTGCCCCAACGCGAACCGGATGCACCGAAGAACGCGGCTACCGCTGCGAACGATACGCCGGCGTCGGAGCAACAACCCGGCAACGAACAAACGATCGACGGTCAGCCGCCTAGCGCCGAGCAAAGACAGGCCGAGCAAAAAAATTCAGACCTACAAACCGACGTGGGCACGACTCCCGGAGGGGTACCCAGGAAAGAAGGACCGCCGGGCGCGGGTGGTGAAGTGGGTCAACCGCAAGCTCAACCGGATCCCAATCAAAAGCGGGCGCCGATCAATGGCGGTATGCTGAACGGCAAAGCCATCTACATGCCACGGCCTGAAGCACCGGGCGATGCGAATGGCATCGTGCTGGTCCAGATATTGATCGACGAG
>DATNJO010000922.1:0-5207 GCA_035603895.1 Pyrinomonadaceae bacterium | reverse complement strand
GCAGGGACACCTTACGTGGCTCAGTGTGTAGTAATGATTGAGGGTCCACTCGATCGCCGCACGCTCAAAGAAAGTCTGCTCAGGGTTGTCGAGCAGAATGAAATCCTGCGCACTAACTTCCGGCATTGGAAGGAGATGAATGTTCCGGTGCAAACGATCTCGCCGGCGCAAATCGCTTGGGCCGGCGAATGTGACCTTCGCGGTTTAGGCACGCAGGAACAGGAGCTCGAGCTACAACGGCTTATCGAGGCCAGCCGTCAGACGCCGTTTAATCTCGAGCATGGCTCCGTCTTTCAGGCGCAATTGGTCCAGTTGTCGTTCTGGGAGCACCAGTTGATTCTCACTCTCCCCGCTCTCTGTGCTGATAGACAGACGCTCAGCAATTTGGTCCAACGGCTCAGCAGTTACCACCACGATGTCGAGCGGTCCGGCGAACAGCCGTTACAGTACGCCGATGTCTCGCAATGGTATTACGACGCGCTTGAATCCGAAGACGCCCAGGCCGGTAGGGAATACTGGCGCAACCAATACGTTGCGGGAGCTGATTCCGTTGTGCTGCCGTTTGAGAAACGTGTTGCAAGCGAGAATGATTTTCGTCCGCAAGTCTTCACGATGAAAATGTCCGGCGAGCTCAGCCGCAGGATCGCGACGTGTGAGCGTCGCGGGGAAACCCCGCTGCCGGCATTGTTTCTCTCGTGTTGGCAGATCTTGTTATGGCGCCTGACCAAGCAATCGCAACTCCAAATCGGCCTTGCCTGCAACGGACGCAATTATCCTGAGTTGGAACAGGCTTTTGGTTTATTGACGACGAACGTGCCAATCGTTTCAAGGATCGATGCCGAGACAACGTCGCAGCAGATCTTTCAACGCGCGGTCGCGGCGCTGAATGAAGCACAGGAATGGCAAGACTGCTTTACCTGGGGCAGCGCTTCTAAAAGCGATTCGTCGCTGTCGTTCTTTCCGGTTTGTTTTGAATTTAATGAGCGCCCGGCGGAGTCGTTCACCAACGGCATCAAATTTTCCATCCACCGGCAATATACCTGTGTCGATCGCTTCAAGGTGAAGCTCTCGTGCATCCGAGCCGATCATTCGTATGTAACTGAGTTCCACTACGATTCCGAGCTATTCGATGCAGAGGGTATCCAGTGCCTCGCGTCCCGCTTTCAAACGCTGCTCGCCGGCATGTTGGCCCAACCTGATGGCGCGGCGGGAACCTGGGAGATTTTAGGTGAGAGCGAACGACAAAGTCAGGCGGCATATAACGCAACCGCGCATGAGTTTCCCGCTTGCCAGTCGTTTCAACAGCTCTTCGAACTCCAGGTCGAACGCACTCCCAATGCGCTCGCGCTTGTCTATGGCGACGAGCAGTTCTCCTATGCACAACTTAATGCAGCGGCCAACAATGTCGCGCATCATCTGCTTCGTTACGGCATTGGGCGGGAAAACACCGTGGCGCTCTGCCTGGAGCGCTCGCCACTGATGTTGATTGCACTGCTCGGCACGCTTAAGACTGGCGCCGCCTACCTGCCGCTCGACGTGCAGGCGCCGGCGCGGCGATTGTGGTTCATTCTTCAAGACGCGGAAGTTTCGGCTGTCATCACGCAAAACCAGTTTCGCGGATCGTTTCGGGAAGAAACTGAATTTCCGATTTGGTGTCTGGACACGGAAGTGCTTCCGGATAATGGAGACAGGCCGGAAAATCCGCCCGTGGTTGCGCATCCCGAAAACCTCGCCTACGTCATCTACACCTCCGGCTCAACCGGCAACCCGAAAGGTGTGATGATTGAAAATCGTGGCCTGATCAATTACCTGAGTTGGGCCAGAACGGCTTATCGAATGGGCGAGGGGAGTAGAACTTTGGTCCATTCACCGTTCAGTTTCGATTTGACGATCACGGGTTTGCTGCTGCCACTGATTGCGGGCGGGACAGTCGAGCTGGTGAGCCAGGGTGACGAACTGGAGCGTCTCTGCGATGCTTTGGCTGATCCTGAACAACATTACGCGCTGATAAAACTCACGCCATCACACCTGCAAGTATTGAGCAGTTGGCTTGGTGAGCGTACGCGATCCGGGCGTGTCGATGCGTTGATTATTGGTGGTGAAGCTCTTTCTGCCGATCTGCTCACGGTTTGGCAGCAACAATCACCTGAAACTCGTTTGATCAATGAGTATGGACCAACGGAGACCGTGGTGGGTTGTAGTACTTACGAAGTGTCAACATCGGCAGGCAATGGATCGATCGCGATTGGCCGGCCGCTCGTCAACATGCAGATGTACGTCCTTGACGAAGCGATGCACCAGGTACCGGCGGGAGTGATCGGAGAGATTTACATCGGGGGCGAGCAGGTGGCCCGTGGGTATCTCAACCAAACTGCTTTGACGGCCGAGCGATTTGTGCCCAATCCCTTCAGCACTGAACCTGGAAAGAGGTTGTACCGGAGTGGTGACCTGGGCCGGATGCGCGCCGATGGTGAGATGGAGTATCTGGGCAGAGCCGATGAGCAGGTAAAGATCAAGGGATTTCGCATCGAGCTGGGAGAGGTTGAAACTGTGCTGCGCCAACATGAGTTGGTGCGAGAGTGTGTGGTGGTGGTGCACGGGACTGGGGAAGAAAAACGACTGCTGGCTTATGTGGTGCCGGGTGAAGAGAACGGCGACGGCCGCGAGCTGAAGCAACAGATGAAGGAAGAGATCAGAAGTTATTTGAGACGTGAGCTGCCGGAGTACATGGTGCCGCGGGACATCGTCGTGTTGGACCGCATGCGGCTGACCCCAAACGGCAAGATCGATCGCAAGGCGCTGCCTTTGCCGTCAAGAGAACCTCGGGCGGAGGATGACAGCTTTGACGAGCAACTTAGTCCAGCAGCGAGAGCGATGAGCAGGATTTGGTGTGAGTTCCTTAATCTTGAACATGTGGGCGTGAATGACAACTTCTTTGGGTTGGGCGGCGATTCAATCCTGGCCGTGCAGATCGCATTCAAGGCAAAACAGTTGGGCCTTACATTTCACCCGATACAACTCTTCCGCCACCCCACCATTGCTCAATTGGAAACCGTAATCGCCGCCAGTTCGAATGAACAACTCTTCGTGGTTAGTCAATCCTGATGGCAAACGTCGTAGACATTTATCCGCTTTCTCCGATTCAGCAGGGCATTCTTTTTCACAGTCTCTACAGCCCGGAGAGTGGTGTTTACATGGTGCAGATGCATTGCGTTCTCCATCCTTCGCCGGATGCCTCTGCCTTCGAGCGGGCGTGGAACGAAGTAATAAAAAGACACGACATCTTTCGCACCGGTTTCCAGTGGAAGGAAGTCGAAGATGCGATCCAGGTGCTCTACGACCACGCCGAGATTTCACTGACTCAACTGGACTGGCGCGGCCAGTCGAAGTCGGAACAGCGGCAGCAGTTGCAGGAATACTTAATAACAGAGCGAAGGCGCGGCTTCGATTTTTCAGTGCCGCCACTAATGCGTCTTACGCTGATCAAACTCGATGACGAATCCTCTCAATTCATCTGGACTGTCCATCACCTGCTGATGGACACCTGGTCGGAGGCTTTACTGTTCAGGGAATTTTCGTCGTTCTATCAAGCCTTCGCTGAGGGAAGAACGCTGCCAACGGAACCTGCGCCTTCATATCGTGATTACGTAAAGTGGATTAAGGAACAGGATCTTAGTGAAGCTGATGCCTTTTGGCGGCAACTGCTGAAAGGATTCGCGGCGCCCACGCAATTCGGAGCAGCCCGAAGCTCTCGCTCCGAGATGCGACCGACCTACGAATCACAGCAAATAGATCTGTCGGCTGAGACGACCACTGCCCTGCAAGCTCTGGCACGGCAGCAGCTAGTGACACTCAACACTGTCACACAAGGCGCCTGGGCCCTGCTCCTCAGTCGTTACAGCGGAGAGCGCGATGTAGTTTTCGGTGTGACAGTTTCAGGGCGGCCGTTCTCACTGGAAGGCGCGGATCTCATCATTGGACCATTTCTCAACACGCTGCCGCTGCGCGTGCAACTCCATCCTGATGCGACGTTGTCGACGTGGTTACAAGAGCTTCAACTGAGAGCGACTGATCTGCTGATGTTTGAATACAGCCCATTGGTGCGCGTGCAGAAACTAAGCGACGTTCCAAACGGACTGCCTTTATTTGAGAGCATCTATGTTTTTGAAAGTGCTCCGGTAAATCCGTTGCCGAAGGGAAAGGAGTCAACCAACGGCAGATTGCCGATTCGTGATGTACAAACGATCCAGAACTCAAACTATCCAATTGCTGTTTTAGTAAGTCCGGGCCGGCAACTTTCACTGGAAATCATTTACGACTCTTCTGCTCTCCCTTCCGGGACGATTCGGCGCATGCTCGAGCATTTGCGTAACCTGCTCGAGGCCATGACAGCTCGTCCAACGGTTCGGCTCCGCGATTTGCCGTTACTGTCAGAGATAGAACGGCGAGTGTTGTTGCACGACTGGAACGAGACTGAACGGAATTTCCCAGGCGGAACTATCGGCGAGTTGTTTAGAGAGCAGGCAGAGCGGACACCGAACGCCGTGGCTGTTGTCGACGAGGAACAGCAATGGACTTATGCAGAACTGAACCGCCACGCCAATCAAATGGCGCATCACCTGATCGATCTCGGCGTTTGTGCTGAAGATCGCGTCGGGATCCTGCTGGAGCGCTCAGCGGTAATGGTGGTTGCATTGCTGGGAGTACTCAAGGCGGGCGGCTGTTACGTGCCGCTGGATCCTCAGTACCCTCAGGAGCGCCTGGCATTCATGACCAGTGATGCCGGTCTCAAAGTGCTGTTGACCACGCGACAACTGGCCGAGTCGGTGAAGCTTGAAGAGAGTGGCGTAACGCTGATGCTTGTCGATGAGTGGGACCACTCCGGACCTGGAAATAATCCCGCGATTGAGGTGGACGAACATCAACTGGCCTACCTGATCTATACCTCAGGCTCGACGGGCAAACCCAAAGGCGTTGCTATCGAGCACGCGAGCGCGGCGGCTTTCATTCATTGGGCCGGCGAGGTATTCGATCGGCAAGCCCTACGTGGCGTGCTCTTCTCGACGTCAATTTGTTTTGACCTTTCGATCTTCGAGTTGTTCGTCACGCTCAGCCATGGTGGCTCGGTCCTCATCGTTGACAACGCCTTGCATCTGGCGCAACTGAGCTATTCAGACAAGGTGACGCTACTCAACACAGTTCCATCG
>DATNJO010000921.1:0-5455 GCA_035603895.1 Pyrinomonadaceae bacterium | reverse complement strand
GTTCGGCTGTGCCGACAGTTTTTTCTTGGTCACGGCGCGCATCTTTTCGAGCGCGCTGAGAATGATTGCTGGTCCAACGCCGCAATTGAGACCGATGACGTCGGCACCCCAATTGTCGAGGCGTTCGGTAAAGAGCTCGGGCGTGGTGCCAAAGAGCGTGTTACCGTCGGTCATGATCGTCATTTGCGCGACGATCGGAAGATCGCAGAGTTCGCGAATCGCGGCGATTGCCTGGCGAATTTCGGAGATGTCCGAAAAAGTTTCGAGACAGAAGAGATCGACGTCACCTTCGAGCAAACCCGTGGCTTGGGCCTTGAACAGGTCCTTGGCTTCTTCGAATGAAGTTGGACCATACGGCTCGATGCGCAATCCGAGTGGTCCAATCGCACCGGCCACGTACGCGCGATCGCCCGCCGCTTCGCGCGCGATGCGTGCGGCGAGCGCGTTGATCTCGTGCAGGTTGGCTTCGAGTCCGTACTGCTGGAGTTTGTGCGCGGTGGCGCCGAACGTGTTGGTCTCGATGATGTCCGCGCCGGCGCGGATGTATTCGGTGTGGATCTCGCGGACCAGGTCGGGGTTGCTGAGATTCAACTCGTCGTAGCAACGGTTAATGTAGACGCCTTTGGCGTAGAGCATCGTACCCATCGCGCCGTCAACGACGTGGATGCGATCGGTCTCGAGAAGTTCGCGAAATGGCTCCATGGCTAAAATACAAATCCGGCACTGATGCCTGGCAATGAAAAAAGCCCCGGTGCTAAACAACCGAGACTTCAAAATCTGTTTGAAGTTTTTTCGGGCCTGCCAACTTGTTTGGTCCAACCCGAGCTGTTTAGCTGGTTATTTTACGTGGCCGCAAGTCGCCTTAACTCACCACGTTTGTCATCGGTGCTTATACGCCTCGCGCGCCGCGGCTGTCAAGCACGCCAAGTCGGAGAAGTCCGTAAACTGAACGCCGAAGGCGTTTACTAATTTCAGCCCAGGGTTGGCACAACCCTGAGACAGGCATTCAGTTAGGATCGTTACCAACCATCGTCAGGGAACTCTCTACCTTTGACAAGGTAAAACTCGTCTTCTCTGAGCCACATTACCGTATTCTCATAGCTCTCACCGTGGTGAGTAACTCTACAACCTTCCTTAAAATCCAGGACGACTACCAAAGAGCGGTTGTTGGGGTCCGGTGTCACGATCAAAAGGTAACAGGGCACTACGTCCTCTCCCTCCGAGAACCAAATCTCGAACCATTTGTCGTCGTAAATCACTTTAGTTTAGAGACGCTTTCACCCGGTCCAGCTTACCTCAGGTGGTTTGGTGCCTAGTACGTCAACGATTTGGTCCGCCGTCACCAGTTGGTAGTGGATGGCGCCGGGGTGAATGGCCAGCAAGTCAGGCAACGACGCTATCCATCTTGATTCACTTATTCGCAAGAGCGGATAGCAGTACCTTTCCCATTGCCCCGCAAGTCTCGGCGCTGATTCTGATATCGGGCCCGGATGTACGAACTCTTCATAAACGGTGTAGGCGAGTACGCGACCAAACTTCAGGCAGAGATCCGAATGACTTCCATCAACAATGTCCGAGAACAACAGTGTAACTGTGAGTCCATCTCTATCTTCGACAATTAGCGCCGAGGCCGCCGGAGTCACGATTCCCTCGACAGGCGCCCACTTTTCTCGTATCTCAACACTTTGTTCTGAATTAACGTTAGTCATCATCCTCCTTCGTGCCTGCTGCGGTCAGTGCCTTGACGATCTCTTCATTGCCTTTTGACTTGGCTATCATCAACGCAGTGAAGGCAGTAGCGCCATTCCTGTCGGCTGCGTTGATGTTAGCGCCTTTGTCCAGAAGAAGCTTCACGGCGTCGTAATTATCCGTCAAAGCTGCGATAACAATGGGCGGCTCCATACCTTCAATCGAAGATTTGCGTCTACGCCCTCCTGAAGCGATGCTGCTATTGCCGGTGAATCCCGGTTAAGTGTCGCGACGACAAGTCGCAGATCCGTGACAGGTTAGTGTCTTGTTTTTGCAGTCACACTGACGCCATCCTTCAGATCGACCGATCTGTGTGAACCATTCAAGTACAATATTTTCAAGAACTTACGGGCGAAAAATGCGTTATAAAAGGGCAACGGATTAAGTGCGCGAAGCCATCAGAGTCGTGGTCCTTCGTTACGGCTCTGCGGCAGGAAGTCCAGAAAGCAGTCGTTCGGAAAGTCCGTTAAGCAATAAACACAGTGCAGCCCCCAAATGAGTCTGCATGAACTGACGGCTCGATTGTGCCCTTATGTTCAACGTAACCCTGGAGATTGTTCAGAATGAAATTGCCCCGCAAGTTGCCCCGTTTGCGCTCGTTGTTGTTTGCGCCAGTCGCAATTTTTTCGTTCTTTCTTTTTACTAACGTCACCGGCATTTTGTTTAGCCGCGTGATGGCCCCAGTCGCCGTCGCGAGTGCGACTGCGCTGCCACCAATACCGGCCGATATACCGACGTCCGGCAATACGGACCTGGACCGGATCATCTTTGACGCCGCTCAACGCGAAGGTCTCGATCCGCGCTTCGTTCACGCCGTCATCTGGCAGGAATCGAAATACATCGTCGATGCACGCTCGCACGCCGGCGCACAGGGATTAATGCAATTGATGCCTGCGACTGCGGAACGATTCGGTTGCGAGGATGCGAACGATCCAAAGTCTAACATTCAAGCGGGAACAAAGTACCTGCACTGGTTGTTGAAACGATTCGACGGCAATGTTGAACTCGCGCTCGCGGGTTACAACGCTGGCGAAGGCTCAGTCGATAAGTACAACGGCATTCCGCCGTACAACGAAACGCGTAACTACGTAAAGATCATCTCGCAACGCTACGGCAAGACTTTCCATCCCGTCGTAGAGACTTCCGACGCTGACTAACCTCCATTCCTCTTAATCTGTGTTATCCGTGGTCTCTTGACCGCGGATAACACAGATGTTAAGAAAAGCTAGCCTTTTTACTCTCCTGAACAGAGGAACACGTAATGAGCACAGCGCATGACGCGGCTGCTGGCGCTACATCCGCCGGAAGCCGTAGTTTCTTCGGACATCCCGGAGGTCTCTCCACTCTCTTCTTCACAGAGATGTGGGAACGCTTCTCGTACTACGGCATGCGGGCCATCCTGTTGCTCTACATGACCAAGTCGTTTGCCGAAGGCGGCCTGGGTTTCGACGAAAAATACGCCGGTATCATTTACGCAACCTACGTTTCGTCTGTCTGGTATTTACCGCTGCCGGGCGGCTGGCTTGCCGACCGTGTCTTCGGCGCACGACGCGCTGTGCTGATCGGCGCGATCATCATCGCCTGTGGCCATTACTCGATGGCTATCAATTCAAAACTCACTTTTTTCGCGGGCCTGATTCTGATCGCTTGTGGCACTGGCTTGTTGAAGCCGAACATCAGTGCGATGGTGGGCCAACTCTATTCGGACGAAGACAAGCGGCGCGATGCGGGGTTTTCGATCTTCTACACGGGTATCAATCTCGGCGCGTTTTTGTCGCCGATCGTGGTCGGCTTTCTTGCGCAATCGGCCTGGTTTCGCGGGGTTATTTCTTCGATGGGCTTTGACCCGAACTCGGCGTGGCACTGGGGGTTTGGTGCGGCCGGCGTGGGCATGACCCTCGGTATCATCCAGTACATACTCGGGGGAAGAAAGCTGGCTGGAATCGGCGAAAAACCTGTATTGACACGCAAGGAGGAATCCCAACCGACCGATTACCTGACGTTGATTCTCGCCGTGGTTGGCGGTGTTGCTGGCGTGGCGTTGGGGCGTCGCTTCGGTGAAGCGGGTTGGGTATCAGCGCTGTTCCCGGGCGTTGTACGATTCTTTGCTGGTTACCTCGGCGGTATCCTGCGTTGGCTTAACGGCGACGAGCTTAAGCGAGTGCTCGTAATCTTCATGCTCTTTCTTTTTTCCATCCTGTTCTGGATGACTTACGAACAGGCAGGATCGAGCCTGACGCTTTTTGCCGATCGGTTAACGAGTCGGACCATCCTCGGCTGGGCCTATCCTTCAAGCTGGTTCCAGTCTGTGCCCGCGGTCTTCGTGATCATCTTCGCTTCGATCATTGGCGCGCTGTGGCAAAAACTCGGCGAGCGCCAGCCATCGAGCCCGGGCAAGTTCACTATCGGACTGTTTTTTGCCGGCATAGCCTTCGTAGTGATCGCTTTCGCTTCTACGTTGACGGGAGGCGGGCGCGTGAGTCCGATGTGGCTGGTGCTCGTTTATTTCCTGCAAACGATTGGCGAGCTTTGTTTGAGTCCGGTTGGTCTCAGTACCACAACCAAACTCTCGCCGGCGAGGATGGTCGGATTGATGCTCGGCGTTTGGTTCCTCTCGATCTCGATCGGCAGTTACATCGCTGGTCTAACGACGCGATTGTTTGAAGGAAACGATCCTTCCGTGTTGACCCGTGGTTTCGGCATCTTTGCCGGGATCACCCTGTTGGCAGCACTTATTCTTGCAGTATTAACGCCTCTGATTAAGAGAATGACTCCAAGAGCACTATGACAAATATGAATCGACCGACGGTATTTTTACTTGTAAGTCTCTTCCTGGCGCTGGTCTCCCCGTCCTTAAAGGCACAAAACAAACTATTAACGATCGACGACATTTTCGATCCGGTTAAGCGCGTCAATTTCAACGGCACGACGCCGCAAATCCGCTGGCTCAAAGATGGTCAACATTATTTATTAACCAACGATGCGAGCAAGCGCGACGTGCCGCGTTTGCAGAAGGTGAACGCCGCGACCGGTGAGGCGGTGGCGTTTTTCGACGCTGCGAAAATGCAAGCCGCGTTTGCTGCTCTGCCGGGAATCAGCGCAGACAATGCGCGTCAACTCGCGAACCGTGGCAACTACAATATGAACCCGGCGGAAACGGCGGTGCTGATCAACTGGTCCAACGATCTGTTCTATTACGAGTTTGGCAGCGATCGTGCGATCCGGCTCACGAGCACTCCGGAAGAGGAAGTCGGCGAAGGCTTCAGTCCTGACGGACGCATGGTCACTTTCGTTCGCGACAACAATCTTTACGTTGAAGATCTCGGTATGCAACGGCGCGAACGTGCGTTGACGAGCGATGGTAGCGCGAAGATTTTGAACGGACGTTTGGATTGGGTCTATCAGGAAGAGTTGTACGGCCGGGGAAACTTCGGCGCATATTGGTGGAGTCCCGATTCAACGACGATCGCGTTTCTGCGTTTCGACGAAACGCCGGTGCCGGAGTTCACCGTCGTCGATCACATTCCGTTGTACCAGAACGTCGAGGTTACTGCTTATCCAAAAGCCGGCGCGCCGAATCCGATCGTGAAGTTAGGTGTGGTTAATGCGATCGGTGGCACTATCCGTTGGGTCGACACGTTCAAGTATCAACCCGAGGATCTGCTGATCTCGCGTGTGGCTTGGACACCCGACAGCAAGAAAGTCT